>CAZSIK010000206.1:0-8143 GCA_964606515.1 uncultured Prolixibacteraceae bacterium | reverse complement strand
AGACAAAAAATCATTTTATTTGTCAATTGTTTGAACAAAATGATTAATGAATTTGATTTGTTATGTACAAGCAGGAACATTTTCTTAAGCTTCTCGACTACAATCAGTCCGAGATTCAAATTTTAATTGACCTTGCTGCTCAGTTAAAACAAGAGAAGAAATCGGGGATTGAAACCCAGCGCCTGAAAGGGAAAAACATTGCTTTGATTTTTGAGAAAACCTCAACCCGTACCCGTTGCGCCTTTGAAGTAGCCGCATTCGACCAGGGAGCCCATGTGACCTATCTGGGGCCTACCGGTTCGCAAATTGGCTATAAGGAGAGCATGAAGGATACTGCACGGGTATTGGGCCGTATGTACGATGCGATCGAATATCGGGGATTCGGACAGGAAATTGCAGAAGAGCTGGCAAAATATGCAGGAGTGCCTGTAATCAACGGTTTAACCGATGAATTTCATCCTACCCAAATTCTTGCCGATCTTCTGACAATATACGAGCACAGTACCAAACCATTCAATCAGATCAAACTTTGTTACCTGGGCGATGCACGGAACAACATGGGAAATTCGCTCATGGTGGGTTGTGCCAAAATGGGGATCGATTTCAGGGCTTGTGCACCTGAACCGTTTTGGCCTGATAAAAAATTGCAAGAACAATGCCGTGAAATATGCTTTAAATCAGGAGGAAAAATTACCATTACCCGTAATTTGGAAGAAGGGTTGAAAGATTGCGATTTCATCTATACGGATGTTTGGGTTTCGATGGGAGAATCGGATGATGTATGGGAGGACCGTATGGAATTGTTGAAACCTTACCAGGTCAACACCAGGGCTTTACGAATGACAGGAAACAAGAATGTGAAATTCCTCCATTGCCTTCCGGCATACCACAATAAAGAAACCAGGGTAGGGAAGGAGATTGAAAAAAAATTCGGCATCGAAGCCCTCGAAGTTACCGAAGAGGTTTTTGAAGGCGATTCATCGATCGTGTTCGATCAGGCCGAAAACCGTTTGCATACCATTAAAGCAGTGATGGTTTATTTGTTAAGCAACTAATTATTTACGATAAACCAATCCAATACCGTTTACGTTTTTGTTCACTTCAGGGCTTCCGCGATACCCGATTTTGCCGACACCTTCAACTGTGGCATCGAGTTTTTCGGTAGGATAAACCGAAGCATTTCCAACACCGGCAACACGGCAATGCACATATTTGGCTTCAAGTTTTATAGCATCAATATTCCCTGCTCCTTCGGATGTAGCATGAAATTCATTGGTTTGGCCTTTGAACATCATGTTTACCCCTCCTTTCGAGTTTGCCTTAAATACATTGGCTTCTAGATACATGTCGATGTTTGCCCCTCCTTCTACATCAATTTCGAAATTTTCGAGATGAAGTTGGCCCTTGTTTTCAAGGTTAACCCCGCCACGAATTTTCAGGTATTCAAGTTTTTTTACTTTAATCAACAATTTTGCCTCAACAGTTGAAACGTTGTTCATGTCGGTTTTGATCCTTAAAATTTCGCCCTGGTTCCAAACCCTGATCCGGTCCTGATTGGCTTCGGGTGTAATCACTATCAACGAATTCGTATCGCCTTGTTCAATGATCACCTGATATCCGCCATCCATTTCAATTCGAGTAAATGGCTCAACTTCACGCTTTTCTTCAAATAGGGTTGATTTCGTTTGATTGGTTTCGATGTTGCAGGAACTAAGCAAGGAAGCCAAAAGGATACCTAGCCATACGAAAAATGATGATATTTTTAATTCTTTCATTGGTTCAACTTTTAATTTGATTTCAAAAATAAGTTCGCCTGGCGACATACAAGTTGTGATTATCGATTAACGGCCAACCTAAATCGGTAAATGGCCGAAACAGAAAAAACCGATTCTATTTTTTATTTGAAGTGGTCTCCTTTTGGATGAACATGGTAATTTTATGCGCATAAATCGTGGTGTACATGATCACGAGAAGGATGACGATGGATGCGGCTATATCCATTACTTTAGGAAAATCAGTACCTTGGAGCCTGTAAATTGCAAATCCAACTGAAAGAAAGTTTAATCCAAGCATGGAAATAGAATAAATCGGCTTCCGGGTTTTATCAATCTGGTGGGCCAGATAGATTATCAGTGCCCCGGTGGTGATGGAGAGGATTGCTAAACCTATGTTTTTTCCAGTAATTTGGTAGTATCCATAAATAAGGGGAATCATCCCGAAGCCATAAAATATCCTGGTCAGGCTCTTTAAGATGGCAATGTTTTGGATGAGGTTATTTCCTAAGGGGAAAAAACTTTTTGGAGGCAATTCCTGAGGTTTGAATTCATCGTTGTCCAAATCATCAACCGTGTTCAAAATACCTCTTTTCAGGGCTTCTTTAATAGCCGAGTTTACTGCATTGGCTTGAAAATGTTTTCGATACCTTAATATTGAAATAATCTCATCATCGCTTACTTCTTTAAGCCGGTATTCGAACGAATTTCCTTCGTTATTATCATTTAATTCTGAACTCATTTTTTATTTTTGTAGTGATAACAATTTAACCACAAAAGTACGAATAGTTATGAACAACTTTGTTTTTTATAACCATACAAAAGTGTTGTTTGGAAAAGGACAGATTGCAGGCCTAGCCGGTGAAATACCGGGTGATGCGAAAGTATTGTTGCTTTATGGGGGCGGTAGCATTAAAAACAATGGGGTGTACGATCAGGTGATTGAAGCCTTGGATGGTTTTGTTTATTATGAATTTGCAGGTATTGAGCCAAATCCGAGCTACGAAACTTGTATGAAAGCCCTTGAGGTAGTTGATGAAAACGATATTGATTATTTGTTGGCTGTTGGCGGTGGATCGGTGGTCGATGCTGCCAAGTTTATTGCCGCCGCTTGCCTTTTTGAGGGCGAAGATCCCTGGGATATCCTTGCCCACAACGAAGAGGTAATTGAAGCCTTGCCCATTGGTGTAGTGCTTACCTTACCCGCAACAGGCTCTGAGATGAACGGCAATTCGGTAGTTTCAAGATTGGAATACCGCGAAAAACTGTCGTTTGGCTCTCCCGAAGTCTTGCCTCAGTTTGCCATATTAGACCCTACAGTGATTGAATCACTTCCTGAACGCCAGATTGGTAATGGAGTAGTCGATGCTTTTGTACACGTCATGGAACAGTATCTCACGTATCCTGTGGATGCAAAAATTCAGGATCGTTTTGCAGAGAGCATTTTACTTACCTTAATAGAAGAAGGTCCTAAGGTGTTGAAAAATCCAGCTAATTATGAAGCTGGTGCCAATTTTATGTGGGCAGCCACCATGGCCCTGAACGGTTTGATCAAATGCGGCGTGCCTGAAGACTGGACGAGCCACAACATCGGGCACGAGATTACTGCCCTTCACGGGGTCGACCATGCCCGCACCCTGGCCATCGTCCTTCCCGGTGTGATGAATGTCATGCGCGATTCTAAAAAAGAAAAAATTATCCAATATGGACAAAGGATCTGGGGAATTAACGTTGATAATGAGCAGGAAGCTATCGATCAGGCTATTGAGAAAACAACCGGATTCTTTGAATCGATGGGCTTGAAAACCAGGCTACGCGATTATAAAATTCCAAGCCCTACCATCGAAGAAATTGTAGAACGTATGGAAGAACGTGGTTGTGTGCAAATAGGCGAAAATAAACTGGTAGGTATCGATGAGATTCGTAAAATATTGAAAGACAGAATTTAATTCTGGTTCATCTGAAACAAAAACCAATCCCGGGATCGCTAAGTTCCCGGGATTTGTTTTCAAATTTTAGGTGTTGAAAAATGATTCTATTTAAATGAATAAAATGAAGTTAAATAATCATTTACAACAAAAAACAAAAAATAGGGCCCGAGCCTAAGGAAGGAATATATGCTATTTTTGTATCATTGTGTTGTGACCAACCTGAATAGGATATAAATGCTTATGAATTATCAAAAACAAATAGAGCTTTCGGTTGCCGGGTTGTTGAATGCTTGTCAGGAAAGTTCAGCCTCGGTCGAATGCGATAAGGTGAAAGAAGCAGCAACGGTAGCTTTCGATATTCTTGGGTTGAAAAGCTGGGAATCAGGCGTACCTATCGTGCTGCATTCGATCGAGGTGGCCAGGATTGTGCTTACGGAGTTTGGCTTGGGCACCAGTTCGGTTGTTGCTGCTTTGCTCCATAATGTGTTTGAAAGCTCAAACGATAAAGACGCTGAAATTGATTCAATTCCAAAAAAATTCGGTCAAACCGTATACGATCTGCTCGACGGTCTGATCAAAATCAACTCGATCGATACCGTTACCATCTCGGTCCATTCTGAAAATTTCAGACGACTGATGTTGGCCATGTCGGGCGACCTAAGGGTGATCTTAATCAAAATTGCCGACCGCTTGCTCGATATGAGGCAATTGGATGGCTTACCCCATGAACTGCAACTAAAATATGCCGAGGAATCGTCGTATTTATATGCCCCGTTGGCTCACCGTTTGGGGCTTTACCCGGTAAAAACCGAACTGGAAGATACTGCTCTTAGGTACCTTCGCCCCGACGACTATCATTCCATTGTTCATAAACTGGACGAATCGAAGGAGGACCGTGCCCGGTTTGTCTCCGAATTTGTACGCCCGATTGAAGAAAAACTGAAAGCCAGAAATTTCAGATTCGAAATGAAAGCCCGCACCAAATCGATCTTTTCGATCTGGAACAAGATGAAAAAGCAAAAAGTTTCGTTCGAAGAAGTTTTCGATTTATTTGCCATTCGGGTGATTCTCGATTCGGAATTGAAAAACGAAAAATCGGATTGTTGGCAAGTGTATTCCATCGTTACTGAAGAATATCAACCCAATACCGAACGGATGCGCGACTGGATTTCAATCCCCAAATCGAATGGTTATGAATCGCTGCACACCACGGTGATGGGACCTCATGGAAAATGGGTTGAAATTCAGATTCGTACCAAAAGGATGGATGAAGTGGCCGAGAAAGGCCTGGCTGCCCATTGGAAGTACAAAGGAGGTAAAAGCTCTGGCGATCTCGATAAATGGTTGGCCAATATCAGGGAAGTACTTGAAAATCCCAATGGCGATGCATCTGAAATTTTCGATGAGTTTAAAACCAATGTTCAGGCAGAAGAAATTTTTGTTTTTACCCCAAAGGGCGATTTGAAACGCCTTCCTGCCGGAGCAACAATACTTGACTTTGCTTATGAAATCCACTCACAACTTGGCGACCGGTGTGTGGGCGGAACCGTGAACCAGCGAAAGGTTACAATAAAGTACAAGCTTAAAAATGGCGATATTGTTTCGATCGATACGACCAATAATCAGAAACCCAAGCTCGACTGGCTTGATTTTGTAGTTACCTCAAAAGCCAAAAGCAGGATCAAAACCAGTTTGAACGAGGACAAAAAAAGGGAAGCAGATAATGGAAAGGAGATCATTCTCAGAAAATTTAAAAATTGGAAAATCGATTATAATGAAGAAAATATAAGAGTACTTCAATCTCATTTTAAATGCAAAACCGCACAAGACCTGTACTTTAAGGTGTCAACCGATGAAATCGATCCCTTACAGTTAAAAGCTGTGCTTAAGGGAAACGAGACATCCGACCAAAAAGCAAAAGAAGTTCTTAACGAGTTGTTGCCTAAAAAAGTAGTCGATAACCTTGCTTTTGATAGCAGCAACGAATTCCTTGTTATCGATAACAACCTGAAAAATGTAATTTATAAACTTTCACAGTGTTGTAATCCTATTTTTGGCGATGAAATCTTTGGGTTTATCACCATTCGGGAAGGAATTAAAATCCATCGAGAAAACTGTCCCAATGCCAAACAGTTACGCGAACGTTATCCTTATCGCTTCATCAAGGCAAAATGGAACCAGACCAAACAAAACAATTCCTTCCAGGCGACCATTCACCTTTCGGGTAACGACCGGGGGGGCATTGTGGGCGATATTTCATACATTATTTCAAAGGATGTTGGGGTGCAAATGCGTTCGATCAATGTCGATACCCGTAACGGAGTTTTCAATGGCACCCTCAGGGTGTTTGTGAACAATGTGGAACATCTCGATTTTCTGATGCATAAGCTTAAGAATATTAAAGGAATACAATCGGTTAGCCGTGGTGATAATTAATGAATTTTATTTTGGTATGGTTCTTGAAAAAATCTGAGGTATAAAAAAAAGAAGATGGAAGATTTACTGGTAAAGGCAAAAATAGCATTGGACCAAAACAGTTTGGATGAAGCCAAACTATTACTTGATGAATTCATTACTGGTTCCCCCCTAAATATCGACGCTTTTTTGTTACGCTCTCAACTGTTTCACAAATTACAGGCCTGGGGCGATGCCATCAATGATTTGAACCGTGTTCTGGAGTTAGAGCCAGACCATAAAGTGGCTAAGAACTATAAATCGATGGTGATGCAAATTATAAGATATTGGAATAAAGATAATTATAATTTATAACTGCCATCAATGGAGGTCATTTTAAGAATTTTTAATATCCTTTTCAGGTCCGGTCCGTTTTTTTTGTTTTCATTAGTGATCAATTTCTTTATCTTTGGGCACAGAAATTTTTATAGTGATAATATTCAATAATTTATGTAAACGATATCAATTATGAAAAAACTACTTATTTTATTTATGATGCTTACTGCTGCCGGTTTTGTTTTCGGGCAGGAAGGAACCACCGAAGGGTTGAGTGAAGGATTACAGGCTAAAAACAATGGGAACACCGCGTTCCGTGAAAAAGATTACCTTTCGGCAATTCAGCATTATGAAAAATATTTAAAATCGGGTGAAGAAGGTGTTGAAGACGACTTGAATACAAAAAACCTTTATGAGACCAGTGTAAAAATGGTTGCTGATAAATACATGCAGGAAAAGGATTACACTAACGCATTCAATTTTTACGAAAAATACCTTGCTTTCAACAATCCTGAGACTGCAAGCGATGGACAAACTTTGTATTCGTATGCTTTTGCTTCCAATAAATTGAATAAGAATGACATTGCTTTAAGTATGTTTCAAAAATGTATTGAATTAAATTACAAACCCGATTTTTCAACCATCTATATTGCTGATATATACAGAGATTTGGGTGATACTCAAAAAATGGAAGAAATCCTAAAAACAGGGCTTGAAAAATATCCCGACAGCAAGCTTCGTAAGAATATGTTAACTATGTTGATTGGACCTCTGTTGCGCGCTGCTTCCGAGCCTTTCAACGAAGCCAATCAGTTGGCAAAACAAGCTGCCGATGGAGGCAATGCCGACAGTTATATTCAAAACATGGAGAAAGCTGTGGTGAAGTTCGCTGAAGCAATCCCCTTGTTTGAAAACATCCTGAAGCTTGATCCAGCAAACCAAAATGCAACTACCTATTTGGATGCTTGCAAGGAAAACATCAAAAAATTTGACGAATATAAGGCTAGTATTAAAAAATAATAAATGAGTATACCACAAGAAAACCGGGCTTCAACCCGGTTTTTTTGTGCCGTAAATATCTTGAATGACTAGACCGGCCAGGGTGAACCCGAAAATGGCAGTAATATGGGCTACAGTGCCATTAATGCAGGCTTTTTTTAAGTTCCAATCCTGATCGGCTTCTGTTTCATCAGGTCCATAACAGTTTTCATGATGAACTTGTAAGGCGAGGTTTCCAGGGGTTTCACTGTTTTCAAGAAGCTCTTCACTATACACACAGAGAAATTTTTTGGCCGGTAATTCACCTCTTCTGATTATTTTCCTGATTCTTGAGCCCAAATGGCATCCACGAACGTTCCAAAATTCAGATACTTTAATTTTGCCCGGGTCAATTCTTAAAGAAGCTCCCATTGAAGAAAAAAGCACTGCATTTGTTTTTGTTGCCATCCTGATCAGGTGGATCTTATTGTTCAAACTGTCGATCGCGTCAATGATGTAGTCAAATTTTTCGAGTTCGAATTCAGGGTGGGTATCTGAACAATACACCTTTTGAAGCGCTTCAATTTTTGCTTCAGGATTGATCTGGAGCAAGCGTTCCTTTAAAACTTCGGTCTTGCTTTTTCCTACCGTGATTGTTGTAGCATGTAGCTGACGATTGATATTTGAAACTTGTATCTTGTCTGAATCGACCAGGGTAAGGTGGATGATCCC
>CAZSIK010000205.1:0-8175 GCA_964606515.1 uncultured Prolixibacteraceae bacterium | reverse complement strand
CGGTGGTCGCCGTATCATTAAAAAAATGACAATGAGGTATATAGGTGGTGGGCACAAGCGGAAATATCGTATTATCGATTTCAAACGCGATAAAGATGGTATCGAAGCCAACGTTGAATCCATTCAGTATGACCCAAACCGCAGTGCCCGCATTGCTTTGTTGGTTTATACCGATGGGGAAAAACGTTACATGCTTGCACCCAATGGGTTGCAAGTTGGTCAAACCTTGCTTTCGGGTGAAGATGCTGCACCTGAAGTGGGAAATGCCCTGCCACTTGCCAAGATTCCACTTGGTACCCTTGTTCATAATATTGAGCTCCGCCCTGGTCAGGGAGGTGTAATGGCTCGAAGTGCCGGAACCTATGCGCAGCTCCTGTCACGCGATGGGAAGTATGCAATCCTGAAGTTACCATCAGGAGAATCACGCATGGTACTCACAACCTGCAAAGCTACTGTAGGTACTGTTGGAAACGCAGAACATCTTCTCGAACGTTCGGGTAAAGCCGGTCGCTCGCGTTGGCTGGGACGCCGTCCTCGTGTCCGTGGTGTCGCAATGAACCCTGTCGATCACCCAATGGGTGGTGGTGAAGGTCGTTCATCGGGTGGTCACCCACGTTCACGTAAAGGATTGTTGGCTAAGGGATACAAAACAAGGCATCCTAAAAAAGCCACCAACAAGTACATTGTTGAAAAACGTAAGAAGTAATAATTCGTAAAAGGTATAAGTATGAGTCGTTCATTGAAAAAAGGTCCTTTTATCGCTTTTAAGCTCGAAAAACGTATTCTCGCGATGAATGAATCGGGCAAAAAAAGCGTGTTGAAAACATGGGCCCGTGCATCAATGATTTCTCCTGACATGGTTGGGCACACCATAGCTGTTCACAACGGGAACAAATTCATCCCGGTTTATGTAACCGAAAACATGGTCGGCCATAAATTGGGCGAGTTTGCACCAACCCGTACATTCAGGGGACACGCAGGAAACAAACGTTAACGCGTGTATTGGTAAATTATCTTAATAAGTAAGACAATGGGTGCTAGAAAAAGAAATACAGCAAATCAGCGTAAAGAAGAAAAGAAAACTCAATATTTCGCAATACTGAGGAACTGCCCGTCATCGCCCCGTAAAATGAGGCTGGTGGCCGATATGGTCCGCGGTATGGAAGTAAACAGGGCGCTCGATGTGTTGAAATTCTCTACCAAAGAAGCTTCAAAGAAAGTCGAAAAACTGCTGCTCTCTGCAGTGGCTAACTGGCAAGCTAAAAACGTAGATGAACGGATCGAGGACAGCAAACTGTACGTATCGAAGATTTTTGTTGATTCAGGCCGACAGCTTAAGCGCATACAGCCAGCCCCTCAAGGAAGGGCACACCGTATCCGCAAACGTTCGAATCATGTGACAATCTATTTGGATAGCAAAAATCAAGTTGTAGAAACTACAAAATAATAATACATGGGACAGAAAACTAATCCGATTGCAAATCGCTTGGGAATCATCCGCGGATGGGACTCCAACTGGTTCGGTGGAAATGAATACGGCGAAAAGCTGGTCGAAGATTACAACATTCGGAAATATTTGAATGCTCGTTTGGCTAAAGCCAGCATTTCAAAAATTATCATCGAAAGGACCCTTAAGCTGATCACGATCACGGTACACACCTCACGACCAGGTATTATTATTGGAAAAGGTGGACAAGAAGTCGACAAGCTTAAAGAAGAATTGAAAAAAGTAACTTCTAAAGAAGTTCAAATCAATATTTTCGAAATAAAAAGGCCCGAGCTTGATGCACGCATCGTGGCCAACAATGTCGCCCGTCAAATCGAAGGCAAAATTGCCTATCGTCGTGCCGTGAAAATGGCCATCGCTTCTACCATGAGAATGGGAGCCGAAGGTATCAAAATTCTTGTTTCCGGTAGGCTGAATGGCGCTGAAATGGCCAGATCCGAAATGTATAAAGACGGACGTACCCCTTTGCATACCCTTAGGGCTGATATTGATTATGCCCTTGCCGAAGCTTTAACCAAAACCGGTTTGATCGGGGTTAAAGTATGGATTTGCAAAGGAGAAGTGTATGGAAAACGTGACCTCTCTCCAAACTTGGGAGTAAAATCCCCGGGTACAGAACGCCGCAGTGGTGGTGCTCCTAAAGGAAGAGGTGATCGTAAAAGAAAAAAGTAATTAACCCTTAAATACGATTAAGGATGTTACAACCTAAAAGGACAAAGTTTAGAAGAGTACAGAAGGGAAAAATGAAAGGGAATGCCCAAAGGGGCAATCAACTTGCATTTGGTTCGTTCGGAATAAAGGCACTCGAAGAGGCTTGGATCACGGGCCGTCAAATCGAGGCCGCGCGTGTGGCAGTTACCAGGCACATGCAAAGGCAAGGCCAGATCTGGATACGGATCTTCCCCGACAAGCCCATAACAAAAAAACCTGCTGAGGTTCGTATGGGTAAAGGTAAAGGTGCACCTGAAGCTTTCGTGGCCCCAATCACTCCGGGCCGCATTATCATCGAAGCCGATGGCGTACCGTTCGAAATGGCAAAGGAAGCTTTGCGTTTAGCAGCACAAAAACTGCCCATCACAACCAAATTTGTTGTGCGACGCGATTTTGTGGAAACTGCAGCTGGCGAATAGTCTTAACATCAGAAATTATTAATGCATACACTGATGAAAAATTCTGAAATTATAGAATTGACAAACAATGAACTCGTTGAACGTATCGATACGGAAAGCGAAAAGTTGACCCGCATGAGGCTGGCCCATGCCGTTTCTCCACTCGACAACCCTAACAAGTTGAAAGAGTCGCGCAGAGACCTTGCAAGGCTTAAAACCGAACTGCATAAACGTCAATTAGCTGAGAACAAGTAATGATTCAATTGAAAATGGAAAATACAAGAAACCTCAGGAAAGAACGTATCGGCGTTGTGGTTAGCGAAAAAATGGATAAAACCATTGTGGTTGCCGAAAAACATAGGGTTAAACACCCCATGTACGGAAAATTTGTTTCCAAAACTTCGAAATACTACGCACACGACGAGAAAAACGATTGTCATGTTGGCGATACAGTAAAAATTATGGAAACCCGCCCGCTGAGCAAAACCAAGTCGTGGCGTGTAGTAGAAATCATTGAAAGAGCGAAGTAATCATGATACAGCAAGAAAGCAGATGTAATGTGGCCGATAACAGCGGAGCCAAAGAGGCACTCGTCATCCGGGTGCTTGGTGGTACCGGGAAACGTTATGCCACCCTTGGCGACCAGGTCGTGGTAGCCATTAAAAGTGCAATTCCTTCGAGCGGTGTCAAAAAAGGTAGTGTTTCCAAAGCCGTGGTGGTCCGCACTAAAAAAGAAGTGCGCCGTCAGGATGGTTCCTACATTCGTTTCGACGACAACGCTGTTGTATTATTGAACAATGCAGGGGAAATTCGTGGTACGCGTATTTTCGGGCCCGTGGCTCGCGAACTTCGCGATAAATTCATGAAGATTGTTTCTCTTGCTCCTGAAGTATTATAAAATCAATAATCAGAAGCAATGCAAAAAAAGTTAAAAATAAAAAAAGGCGATAATGTGATTGTGATCGCCGGTGACGAGAAAGGGCAGCGCGGAAAGGTGCTCAGCGTTAATCGTGAAAGCGAAAGGGTAATCGTCGAGGGCGTGAACATGGTGAAAAAACACACCAAACCCAACGCAGCTAGCCCACAGGGCGGTATTATCGCTAAAGAGGCTCCCGTTCATATCTCCAACCTTATGTTGATCGATCCAAAATCGGGAAAAGCTACACGGGTTGGCCGTCGCTTAAACGACCAAGGACAATTAGTTCGTTATGCTAAAAAATCAGGAGAGGAGATTAAGTAATGAGAAGAGTACCTACATTAGAAAGTAAATACAAAGAGCAGGTAATCCCTGCTTTGACCAAAGAGTTTGGGTACAAAACTGTAATGCAAGTCCCTAAACTGGTGAAAATTGTGCTGAACCAAGGGGTAGGTGCAGCTGTAGCTGATAAGAAACTGATCGAGTCAGCCACAGAAGAAATGAGTACCATCGCCGGTCAAAAAGCACTTCAAACTCTTTCACGTAAGGACATATCGAACTTCAAACTTAGGAGAAAAATGCCTATCGGGGTTATGGTTACCCTGCGCCGTGATAAAATGTACGAGTTTCTCGAACGTTTAATCGTGGTTGCCTTGCCTCGTATCCGTGACTTTAACGGAATCGAAGGAAAACTTGATGGTCGTGGAAATTATACCCTTGGTATCACAGAACAAATTATTTTCCCTGAAATAGTGCTTGATAAAGTAAGCAAAATCAACGGGATGAATATCACTTTTGTTACTTCGGCCAATACCGATGAAGAGGGATATGCCCTGCTCCGTGAATTTGGTCTGCCATTTAAAAACGAAAAAAAGAATTAAGATATGGCTAAGGAATCGATGAAAGCCCGTGAAGTTAAACGTGCAAAGCTTATTGAGAAATTTGCTGCAAAAAGGGCTGAACTTAAAAAACAAGGCGATTTTATCGGATTACAGAAACTTCCCAAAAATTCGAATCCAATTAGGTTGCACAACCGTTGCAAACTGACCGGTCGGCCTAAAGGGTATATTCGCCAATTCGGAATCAGCCGTATCTGTTTCAGGGAAATGGCTGCCTCAGGTCTTATTCCTGGTGTGAAAAAAGCAAGTTGGTAATTTTTAAATCAAAAAGAAATGACTGATCCAATTTCAGATTATTTAACCAGGTTGAGGAACGCCATTAAAGCAGGACACAAAGTTGTGAATATTCCTGCATCGAATATTAAAAAGGAAATGACCAAAATCCTCAAGGAAAAAGGATATATCCTGAATTACAAATTCGAAGAAGAGGTAAATTATCAGGGCAATATTAAAATTGCACTGAAATATCATGCCGAAACTGGTGTCCCAGCCATTAAAACGCTTACCCGAATCAGTAAACCTGGTTTGCGGAAATATGCCGATTCCGATAACCTTCCAAGGGTACTTAACGGCTTGGGTATAGCGATCTTGTCGACATCTAAAGGTGTAATCACCGATAAAGAAGCCCGAGAGCTTCATATTGGTGGTGAAGTATTGTGTTATGTATATTAATCGTAGGAGGCAATAAGAATGTCAAGGATAGGAAAATTACCCATAGAGGTACCCGGCGCGGTTACAGTAAAGGTAAGCGAATCAAACCTGATCACTGTGAAAGGCCCGCTCGGAGAACTTAGCCAACAGGTGCATCCTGAAATCGATGTAAAAGTGGATGGTAACCAAATTACGATTACCCGTCCCAGCGATGAGAAAAACCATCGTTCACTTCATGGCCTATACCGCTCCCTGATCAACAACATGGTCATTGGTGTATCAAAAGGTTTTGAAGTAAAACTTGAACTCGTGGGTGTAGGTTATCGTGCCGAAAACCAAGGACAATTACTTGATCTTGTTTTAGGCTATTCGCATCATATCTATTTGCAGCTTCCACCCGAAGTAAGTGTCAATGCCGTTACTGATAAACGCAGTAACCCGACAATCACCCTTAAAAGCCACGATAAACAGTTGCTGGGTATGGTTACGGCTAAAATCAGATCCTTCAGGAAACCCGAACCTTATAAAGGAAAAGGGATTAAATTCGTTGGTGAAGTATTGAGACGCAAGTCGGGTAAATCGGCCGGTGCAAAATAACGTTTAATTGAAACAATCATGGCTTTAACAAAGCAAGAAAGAAGATACAGGATAAGAAAAAGGATCCGTAAAGTAGTTTCCGGTTCGGAAACCAAACCACGGTTGAGCGTTTTCAGAAGCAACAAGCAGATTTATGCCCAATTGATCGACGATCAATCGGGAAAAACACTTGCTGCCGCCTCTTCGCTCGATAAAAGCGTAGTCGAAGTTGCCGGAAACAAAACCGCTAAAGCTGCAATGGTTGGCAAATTAATTGCCGATAAAGCCAAAGCAATCCAGGTCGATGAAGTGGTATTCGACCGCGGTGGTTACTTGTACCATGGGAGAGTTAAATCAGTTGCTGATGCAGCCCGCGAGGGAGGCCTTAAATTCTAATCATTATGTCGGTAAATATTAAAAAAGTAAGAACCAGCGATTTGGAATTGAAGGACCGGTTAGTGGCCATTAACCGCGTAACCAAAGTTACCAAAGGGGGTCGCACCTTCAGCTTCTCTGCCATTGTAGTCGTAGGGAACGAAGACGGAATAGTAGGCTGGGGGCTTGGAAAAGCCAGCGAAGTCACCACGGCAATTTCAAAAGGGGTTGAAGCTGCTAAAAAGACACGAACAAATTGCAAAATTTGGTGGAGCTCAAGTACTTCTCAAACCAGCATCACATGGTACCGGAGTAAAAGCCGGTGGTGCTATGCGTGCTGTTCTCGAAAGTGTGGGAATCCACGATATCCTTGCTAAATCAAAAGGATCATCGAATCCCCATAACCTCGTTAAAGCAACCTTTCAGGCCCTTCTGGAACTGAGAGATGCATATACCGTTGCCGAACATCGTGGCATTTCACTCGATAAAGTCTTTAAAGGATAACTATGGCTACAATCAAAATTACCCAGGTTAAAAGCAGCATTGGTTCTACACAACGTCAAAAGCTGATCCTCGAATCGCTTGGCATCCGTAAAATGAACCAAACTGTTGTTAAAGAGGCTAGCCCATCGGTGATGGGCATGGTCCAGAAATTGAACCATTTGGTTAAGGTTGAAAATATTTAATCGAAAAAAACCTTAAATTATGAATTTAAGTAATTTAAAGCCCGCCCAAGGGTCTACACATAATCAAAAAAGAATCGGACGCGGAACTGGTTCGGGCCATGGCGGTACTTCAACCCGTGGTCACAAAGGAGCAAAATCACGTTCGGGCTATTCGAAGAAAATCGGATTCGAAGGAGGGCAAATGCCAATTCAAAGGGTCGTTCCCAAATTTGGGTTCACCAATATGAATCGTAAGGAATATAAAGCCATTAATCTTAGTACGTTGCAAATGCTTGCTGAAAAATTCAGTCTTTCTGCCATTGATTTTGCTACTATGGCAGAACATGGATTGGCCAGCAAAAACGACCGGATTAAAATCCTTGGCAATGGTGAGTTAAACACTAAGCTCGATGTAAAAGCCCATGCTTTTTCAAAAAGCGCCAAGGAAGCTATCGAAAAATTACAAGGTACAACCGAAATTATTTGATAGTCGGTAACGGCATCAAATAAAAAAAAATGTTAACTGATGAAAAAGTTAATCGAAACCCTAAAGAATATTTACAAGATTGAAGATCTCAGGATCAGGTTGGGAATCACTTTGTTCTTTATCCTGATTTATCGCTTGGGATCGTTTGTAGTGTTGCCCGGGCTCGACCCGGCACAGTTAGGTGCTCTTAAAGACCAAACTCAGGATGGCCTGCTTGGTTTGCTCGATATGTTTTCGGGCGGAGCATTCTCAAACGCATCTGTTTTTGCTTTAGGTATCATGCCTTACATTTCGGCTTCGATCGTTATCCAGCTGTTAACAATCGCTGTACCCTACTTCCAGAGAATGCAAAAAGAAGGAGAATCAGGTCGTAAAAAAATGAACCAGATAACCCGGTATCTTACCGTGCTAATCCTCATCTTTCAGGGACCGGCTTTCCTTACCAACCTGCACATGACCTTGGCCAACTCACCTGAAGCATTCGTGCTCACAGGAAGGTTTTTCGACATCAGCTCCACCATCATCCTGCTGGCAGGATCTATGTTTGTGCTTTGGCTTGGTGAAAAAATCACGGATAAAGGAATCGGTAACGGAATTTCCCTGATTATCATGATCGGGATTATTGCCCGCCTGCCACAAGCTCTATTACAGGAATTTATTTCCCGTCTCGAGGAGCAAAGTGGTGGTGGATTGGTGTTGCTAATTGTCGAATTCGCCATTTTGTTTGTCATCTTTATGTTGGTTATCCTTCTGGTTCAAGGTACTCGTCGTATTCCTGTTCAATATGCAAAACGTATTGTAGGGAATAAACAATACGGGGGTGTTCGCCAGTACATACCATTAAAAGTTAATGCTGCCGGTGTTATGCCCATCATCTTTGCTCAGGCCATCGTGTTTATTCCGATTACCCTTGCAAGTCTCGGTGGCGAATCGATGAGCGGTTTTGCCTCTGCATTCTCTTATGGAGGATTCTGGTATAACTTAATTATG
>CAZSIK010000204.1:1969-8181 GCA_964606515.1 uncultured Prolixibacteraceae bacterium | reverse complement strand
GAGCGGGAAATGGGATTCGAACCCACGACCCTCAGCTTGGGAAGCTGATGCTCTACCCCTGAGCTACTCCCGCGTTTGATGTGCGCAAATATAAAAAAGATTTTTTTACTTGTACTCCTACTTTTCTTTTTATTCAACAATAGACATCTCCTGAAGCAAATGCCCAGCCCCTGCATGCTGTTCGATCAGGAACAACATGTAACGAATGTCTAAAGCGATATTTCTGCAAATTAATGGATTATACCATAAATCGCTCATGGTGCCTTCCCAACAACGGTCGAAATTCAAACCGACCAGTTCTCCCCGGGCATTTAATACCGGACTGCCAGAATTCCCTCCCGTCGTATGGTTCGAAGCAATGAAACAGGTTCGAATACGTCCATCATTATCAGCATATCGGCCATAATCCTTCTTTTCAAAAAGCGCTTTCAATTTTTCGGGCACCTGATAATCGTAAATTTCTGGGGAAACCTTGTCCATTTTGCCTTCAAGTGTGGTATAATAACGATATTCGATGCCGTCGGCCGGACGATAGCCTTCAACTTTGCCAAACGAAAAACGCAAGGTCGAGTTTGCATCGGGGAAAAGAGCTTCAGGCTGGGCCATTTCAATCAATGCTTTTGTGTATTGGGTTTGTACTTTCGAGATTTGGTCCTTCAACTCATAATAACGTGGTAAAATGTTGGCATTGAAATGGTTTCTCAGTATCGAGTAATATTTGAAAAGTTCATCTTTTTCAATCTTAGGATTAAGGGTTTTGTTTCGTGCAATCCATTTCAGCTCGTTCAACCTTTCCATGTTGGTCAATATACTAGCATTGTACAAGCTTTCCCATGCATTAGCCGTGGAAGTTACTAATCCATTACCTGGCAAAAAATCCTGCTTGAAAATTTCAGGCAGATACCCGGAGTAATAGTGCATCAATTCAACAAATGCAGGTTTTTCCACTTCTTCTGTATGATTATCAAACAGTTTATCATATACTTCATTTTTAAAAACCGGTACTATTGTATCGGCTTTGCCCAGTTTATCCAGTTCGAGGAAAAGCAAATAAGAATCTTGCCCCCTGAAGATGGATTCGGTAAAACAATCGAATGCCAGTTGGAAAGGCAGGTACTGTTTGTAAAGAGAATCGAAACGACTCAGGACGCTCCCATAAGCAGCAATCCTGCTTTCCTCGTTATTCACCCATTGAATAAACTCCAACTCCTGTTTTTTCTTTTGGCCCAAAGCATTGGATTGGTTGAGCCCGATGATTTCGCCCTTCCATTTTTTCCAGGCATTGCTTAACGATGCCAGGCTGGCTGAATACCGGAAGGCGGCAACACTATCGCTTCGTGTGGCTTGGTTGATCAGGCCGATTTTAATTTCTCGAATTGCCACGCGATTGGGATACACGTAATTGACATACATATCGATGGCAGCAGAAGGGAGATAGGATTGGGTAAGGCCTGAAAAACCATACACCATTGTAAAATCGCCTTCGGAAAGGCCTGAAATATTGATGGGTATAAACCGTTTAGGACGATAAGGTACATTCCCAGGTGAGTAATCGGAGGGTTGGTTGTCGTTAGCGGCATAAATCCTGAACAAGCTGAAATCGCCTGTATGCCTTGGCCAAACCCAGTTGTCGGTATCCCCGCCAAAACGGCCGATCGACTCGGGAGGTACCCCAACCAGCCTGATGTCCTTAAACTCTTCGGTTTTGACTAAAAAATACTGGTTCCCTTGATAGAAGGCTTTTACTTCAGCTTTATTGCCCATCGAAATATTGGCTTTCAGTTCTATTTCGGTAATATTCGTTCTTATCTTGGTAAAACGTTCCCTTTCGTCGCAAATAGAATCGGTACCGGACAATACCTTTCGAGTAACGTCTTCCATTTGTGTTGTGATCTTGACAGAGAGCTCGGGCACAGGGAGTTCCCGCTCGTGGTTGGGGGCCCAGAACCCGTTGGCCAGGTAGTTGTTTTCGAGCGACGAAAGCGCTTGCACCTGACGGTGGCTGCAATGAAAATTGGTTGCCAACAATCCTTCAGGAGAAATAATTACACCGGTACATCCCCCGCCAAAATGCACCACGGCGTGGTTTAATGCTGCAGAATCGGGATGGAACAAATCGTCTGCTTCCAGTTCAAATCCCATCTCCTTCATTTCATCAATACAATGTGAAATAAGAAATGGGGGCCACATCCCTTGCTTTGCCAAAAGGGAAGAAAAAAATAAAATCAAGGTAATTAGTAAGCTTCCTCGCTTTTTCATGGGTACAATAGTTAATAATTTCTCCTGTTTTCAAAAATACTACAGTTTTTCAATTCCCGATTATTTTAATTTTTTTGTTCTATTTTTGGCCATGAGAATACCAGTTGCTTAATCGTGTAAGCCTAAACCTCTTTTTAAACCAATAGAAAAATAGAAATGAAAAAATTACAATGGATCATCTTCCTGGTTTGCTTGCTCATGGGAGGTTCGTCGTGCCGAACCGGAAAAAAACAGGAGGTGAACAATTCGGCAGAACTCAAAGGAAATATCTCCCTTTCTGGTGCTTTTGCGCTCTATCCCATCACGGTAAATTGGGCCGATGAATTCAAGAAAGTTCATCCCAGGGTGAAAATCGATATCTCGGCAGGTGGCGCAGGAAAAGGAATGGCCGATGCTCTTGCGGAAATGGTCGACCTGGGCATGTTCTCACGCGGGATTACGCCACAGGAAATAGCTAATGGGGCCTGGTATATTGCCCTGACCAAAGATGCGGTGGTGCCAACCTTGAACTCCGATAATCCTTATTGGCAGGAATTGAAAAAAACCGGGATTTCGAAGAGCAAATTAAGCAAGTTGTTCCATACCGGCGAACTATCTTGTTGGGAAGAATTAACCGGCAAAAACGGAACTACCCGTATACGGCTGTTCACCCGTTCTGATGCCTGTGGCGCCGCAGCCATGTGGGCTGAATATCTTGGTTGCACCCAGGAAGAATTGAAAGGTGTTGGGGTATATGGAGACCCAGGCCTGGCCGATGCCATCCGCAACGACCGTTTTAGCATTGGGTTCAACAATGTAAATTACGTGTTCGATATTCAAACAAGAGAAAAAAACAAAGGAATGGAGGTTCTGCCAATCGATTTTAATGATAATGGCACGATCGACAGCTCAGAATGTTTTTACCAAACCCTCGACCAAATTAATGAAGCCATACTCAGGGGCGATTATCCTTCACCTCCTGCACGCGATCTGTATTTCGTATCTAAAGGAAAACCAGTTAAAAAAGAAGTTGTGGCTTTCATTGAATGGATACTTACCGAGGGACAGAAATTTGTTCAGGAAGCAGGTTATGTACCGCTCTCGGATGAAAAGATTTCAGAAGAACTCATGAAATTAAAAGAATAAACCTTGTATCTAGCTTCATTAATAAAAAGAAGAAATCCTATCAGGAAAGTAAAAGATAGCCTTAACTGCATTTGGATGTGGAGCTGGACTATTTTCTTGTTTTTTGTGCCGCTGATGATTTTGTTGGTCTTGCTTTGGAAATCATCATTATTATTTAAAGACCAAACACTTTGGGGCATGTTGGCTTCCACCGAATGGAAACCCATGCTTGGAAAATTTGGCTTTCTTCCCTTTATCGTCAGTTCAGTTTGGGTAACCTTGCTGGCCCTGCTCATTGCTGCCCCAGTTTGCCTTTTTTCAGCAATACACCTTACTCAATACGCCAATCGTTCGTTCATGAAGCTGATGCACCCGGTAATTGATATTCTTGCCGGGATTCCTTCGGTTGTTTTCGGGGTATGGGGAATCCTGGTCGTTGTGCCATTTGTTTCAAAAGGACTTGCCCCGGTTTTGGGGATAGAAACCAGCGGCTACACTCTCCTTACCGGAGCTCTTGTATTGGCAGTAATGATTGTACCTTTCATACTGAACCTGCTGATCGACATCATCAACACCATTCCTGTTGAACTTACCGAAGCTTCGCTTTCTCTGGGGGCAGGGAAATGGTACACCATAAAGAGGGTCATTCTAAGAAAAGCATTTCCCGGGATTATTTCTGCTTTCGGATTGGGCTTGTCGAGGGCTTTTGGCGAAACCATTGCCGTGTTGATGGTAGTGGGCAACGTGACAGCTGTTCCTCAAGGTATATTCCAACCTGGGTATCCCCTCCCTGCATTAATTGCCAATAATTATGGTGAAATGTTATCGGTCCCGCTTTACGACTCCGCCCTCATGTTTTCGGCTTTGCTGCTTCTGACTATAGTATTGGTTTTCAGTCTGTTTTCACGAATATTCATTATCAGGTATGAAAAGAAAGTCAGGTGATACCGTTCGATTAAGAAAAATAATGCTGAAGTATGAAGAAAACTTCTTCAGAGTACTTATGTTGCTAAGTACCATTTTGATTATTGCCGTTTTAGTTTTGATTCTTTTCAACATCCTGATTAAAGGCTTACCCTCGCTCAGTTGGGAGATGATCAGCCAAACCCCCAGGGGAGGTTTTTATTTCGGCAAGGAAGGTGGCATACTCAATGCCATTGTGGGGTCGCTATACTTGTCGTTGGGAGCCACCTTCATGGCCTTTCTGATTGGGTTGCCCATAGCCCTATTCATGAATGTATGGCTAAGTGCCAAACCCCGGCTGGTAAACACCCTACGTTTTATCCTCGACTTATTATGGGGCATTCCGTCGATTGTTTACGGAGCTTTTGCTTTTATGCTGATGATCGTGTTTGGTATTAAAGTATCGTTGCTTGCCGGTATGGTGGTGGTGGCTTTACTGATCCTACCTTTCATGATCAGGGCCATCGATGAAGGGATGAAGATGGTGCCACAGGGCTTACAGGAAGCGAGTTATTCGTTGGGTTCAACCCGCTCGGAAAGCGCGTTTAAGGTGATGATCAAGCAATGTGTCCCTTGCATAATCACAGCGACTTTACTCTCCTTCGGCAGGGCCATCGGCGACACGGCAGCGGTACTTTTTACCACGGGTTTTACCGACAACATCCCCACCTCGCTTACCCAACCTACAGCCACTTTGCCCCTGGCCATCTTTTTCCAGCTCTCTTCTCCCATTCCCGAAGTGAAGAACAGAGCCTATGCTGCAGCTTTGATTTTAACAGTTATTGTATTAATAATAAGTGTTTTATGTAGGGTTTTTACTCAAAAATACCGCAAGCACACTATAAATTTTTGATATGGAAGAGCCAGCAAAAATACAAATTGAAAACCTCAACCTGAGTATCAACAACAAAGTGATTTTGAAGAATATCGATGTTCAAATACCCAAAAACAAGATTACGGTTGTGCTGGGCCCGTCGGGTTGCGGAAAAACCACGCTGATGAAAGCCCTGAACCGGCTTACTGACCTCTATCCTGAAATGAAAGTTACGGGCAAAATATATATCGACAAAGAAGAAATCCTCAATACGAAAATCGATGTAACCGAAATCAGGAAACGGATGGGCTTACTATCACAAAGGCCATACCCACTGCCAATGAGCATAGGGAAAAATGTGGCTTACGGGCTAAAAATCAATGGGGAAACCAATAAGAAAGTCCTTTACGAGAAAGTAGAACATTATCTCAGGCAAGCTAGTCTTTGGGATGAAGTAAAAGATCGGCTCAAAGACCCGGCTAACAGCCTCTCGATTGGACAGCAACAAAGGCTTTGTTTGGCGCGTGGATTGGCTGTCGATCCTGACATCATCCTTGCCGACGAACCTACTTCAGCTCTTGACCCGATATCGAGCCAAGAAATAGAGAAGAAATTCATCGAGCTGAAAGACCAATATACCATAGTACTGGTAACGCACATTTTACGACAAGCCGTACGAATTGCCGATTATGTGGTATTCATGTACCTTGGTGAAGTTGTGGAACAAGGACCTGCCCAAGAATTTTTCACCCAGCCTAAGACCGAAATAGCTAAGGCCTATATAAAAGGTAGTTTTAATTAAGGTTTGGAACTGTTATTCAATTGGCATTTTATCGAAGCCACAGGTTGTTACTTCTTTGTCGACTTTATTGATTAATCCCTGCAAGACCTTGCCAGGCCCGAGTTCGGTGAACGAGGTAGCGCCGTTGGTAAGCATATTTTTTACGGTTTGTGTCCAACGTACAGGAGCAGTTAACTGTGCAATCAAATTTTTCTTAATCTCATTTACATCAGTAACAGCTGCAGCAGTTACGTTTTGGTAAATTGGACAAATTCCTACTGAGAATGACGT
>CAZSIK010000204.1:0-1959 GCA_964606515.1 uncultured Prolixibacteraceae bacterium | reverse complement strand
AGGACCGGTCAATTGGGCAATCAGGTTTTTCTTAATCACAACCGGGTCGGTTTGCGGTTGAGCGTCCACATTCTGATACACTGGGCAAACCGGGCGATTGATAGTGGTAGCTTCGATGGCTTTGGCGAGTTCTTCGCGTGCCGGCTCCATTAGGGGGGAGTGGAAAGCCCCGCCAACAGGTAGAAGTAAGGCCCGCTTGGCTCCTTTCGATTTCAGCAACTCACAAGCTTGGTTTACTGCTTCAACCGATCCTGAAATGACCAGCTGCCCCGGACAATTGTAGTTGGCAGGTACCACGATCCCTTCGATTTCGGCACAAGCCTGTTCCACAACTTCATCCTCAAGACCCACAATGGCCGCCATGGTCGAGGGTTCTTTTTCGCAAGCCTTCTGCATGGCCATGGCCCTTTTCGAAACCAGGGTCAAACCATTCTCGAACGAGAGTGCATTGGCCGCAACCAGAGCCGAAAACTCACCCAGCGAATGCCCGGCAGTCATTTCAGGTTGAAATTGTTCTCCAAGTACTTTGGAGAGGATTACCGAGTGAAGAAAAATGGCCGGTTGGGTTACCTTGGTTTGTTTCAATTCATCGGCAGTTCCTTCAAACATAATTTTGGTGATCTCGAAACCAAGAATTTGGTTGGCTTTATCAAACAATTCTTTTGCAATGGCCGAGTTTTCGTACAGGTCTTTGCCCATACCTGGATATTGGGCTCCTTGCCCGGGAAATACAAATGCTTTCATTATCGTTGTTGTTTTAGTAAATGATCGAATCAACGACGCAAAAATAGAATTATTTTTCAATCGGATATTAACCGGCAACTGATCCTCTTTAAGATAAATGATAGTCTTTAAAAGACTACAAAACTTTTCACATTAGGAATGATCAGTTGCTTAGCTGTTGTAATATTTCTATTTTCGCCGGAAGGATAATCTATAATTAAAAAATATTAATACACATGAAAACAAGGATTACAGAGCTATTTAATATTGAATACCCCATAGTTTCAGGAGGTATGGTATGGTGCAGTGGATGGAAGTTAGCCTCGGCTGTGAGCAATGCTGGTGGCTTGGGATTAATTGGTGCTGGGTCGATGCACCCCGAAATTTTGAGAGAACACATTCAAAAAGCCAAATTAGCAACCCACAAACCTTTTGGGGTAAATGTACCCTTACTTTATCCCCAGCAGGAAGAAATTATGAAGATTATTGCAGACGAAGGGGTGAAGATTGTGTTTACCTCGGCGGGAAGCCCCAAAAAATGGACCCGGTTTCTACACGATCAAGGCATCAAGGTTGTTCAGGTGGTCTCAAGTACAGTATTGGCTCAAAAGTCAGAAGAAGCCGGTGTGGATGCCATTGTTGCCGAAGGTTTTGAAGCCGGAGGGCATAATGGGAGGGAAGAAACCACCACGATGGTGTTGATCCCGGCGGTGCGAAAGGCAACTTCTCTTCCTTTAATGGCTGCCGGGGGAATTGCCACCGGATCGCAGATCTTGGCAGCGTTGGCTTTAGGGGCCGATGGGGTCCAGCTCGGTTCTTTATTTGCCGCTTCAGTAGAATCGTCGGCCCATAATGATTTTAAAAAACAAATATGTGAAACCTCCGAGGGAGGAACAAAGTTGGCATTGAAACAGTTGGCTCCAGTAAGGCTAATCAGGAACGCCTTTTATTATGAAGTAGAAAAAGCTGAATTAAGTGGGGCTTCAATAGAAGAACTCAAAGATCTTTTGGGTAAAGGCCGGGCAAAGAGAGGGATGTTTGAAGGCGACCTTTCGGAGGGCGAACTGGAAATAGGACAAGCGGCTTCTCTCATTAACGAGATTAAACCGGTACATGAAATAGTTGAAGGTTTACTTTCTGAATATGAAAAAACTAGAAAACGGTTGATTTAAGGATAGAAAACAGGAAAAAGGAAAGGGAGACACAAGACACAAGATACAAGACACAAGATACAAG
>CAZSIK010000203.1:0-8218 GCA_964606515.1 uncultured Prolixibacteraceae bacterium | reverse complement strand
GGAATTTCATTCAGGTTGAAATCGACCATTTTGTATGAACCGATTACCATTGCATAATTTCCTTCGTAAAACTTGTCGATCATTTTTTGGAGGGTGTATTCGTCGAGGTACAAATCGTCGCTGTCGAGCTGTACCGAAAACCGACCACAACTGGGGTGGTTTATGCCCTCGTTCCAACAACCCCCGATGCCCAGGTTTGTTTTTTCAGGGATCAGATGAACCAGCCTCGGGTGTGAAAATTTCCTGATCAATTCCGTGGTGCCGTCGGTCGAGTGATTGTCGATAATAATTAGATTAAAGGAAAAGTGGGTTTTTTGTTGTAGCACCGATTCAATGGCATCGGCAATGGTTTTTACCCTGTTCTTCACCGGGATAATTACCGAAGCTTCTGTTTTAAAAGCCTGTTCCGAGAAGTTACATTCGTCAAAAGGGGGATACAAAAGGGCCCCGATCTTTTTTAAATGGTTTGTGGCAACTTGTTCCATCTCGATTTGCCGTTCTCGGTTTGCAGGATCAACATAATCGAACTGCTTTTCACCAGGCTTGTGGCATTGGTTTTCGCGGTACAGGCAAACAGCTTGGGGAAATTGTAACGGCATGGCTGTCCGGGTGAGCCACAACCTGAAGTCGTACCATGCAGCATAACGATACGTTTTGGGTTCTGAATCAATATATTCTTGTAAGAATTTACTGCGAACCAGCAGCAGGGGGCCGAAATCAAAATCATCTCGCAGGCTTCCTGTCGAGTAGGGAATGGTGGGAATTTCGATTTCATTTCCATTGTTTTCAAGGTGGTACCACGAATAGCTCCAGATGGCCGATTCATTGCTTACCTTATTGAGCCAATTTTCGAATAATTCCTGGTTTGGAATTATTTCGCCTGTTTTCAGGTGCAATAAAGTATATTTTTCAGAAGTGTTGCTGGCCACTTGTTTCAGGGCTAGGGTTGAAAACGGGTAGACGGGTTGGTTCATAATGTTCCTTTTATTCTTACCGGGCCTACCGGCTTACTTTCATTATGTCGTTTGTCGAGGGCAACCACCCATAAGTAGATGGTTTCGCTGGTTTCGAGGTTAAGTTGATTCAACTCGTACGAACATACTGGGGCGAAACCGACCACTAAATTGGGATTGTTCCGGTTAAACGATTTTTTATCTTTCGAATAGTAAATCAGGTATCCCAACACATCATCTGAAACAGGGGCTTTTTTCGAATACTCCCATTTTATGGTTCCTTTTGCCAACCTGATTTTGCTTGGGGCATTTGGTATCTTTCGGTCAATCCACGACATGGTGGGAAGTAATGCCTTGGTTTTGTAATAGTTTTGAGCAAGCGAATCGCTGATGCCGTTTGCATTCATCTCGAGGTGTTGCATCCTGAAAAAAGAACTTCCCTGGATGTTTCTCCGTGTCCTTGCATCCCTGATTTGCCGGGGCAGTTCATCTGGATTTTTCCAGGCAGTGCCTGCGGCTTCAAGGGCCTTGTAGGCGGCATGGCCAATGTAAATATGCCTGTTGTAGGCATGTTTTTCCCACCATTGAAGAAGGATTTTATAATCGGCGGCAGGGTGATCGAATTCCCAATACAATTGGGGGATAAGGTAATCGGTCCATCCGTTTTTTTGCCATTTAATCACATCGGCATACAAATGATCGTAGTTGGTTATAGCTGCTTTGGTGGCCGAACCAGTTGGATCGTTGTCGAGGTTTCTCCAAATACCGAAAGGACTGATTCCAAATTTTACCGAAGGCTTGATTTTTTTAATGCATTGGCTGAGTGAAAATATGATTGAATCTACATTTTCTCGGCGCCAATTGTCGATTTGATCCGCCAGGTACCCCCTGTTGTAGATTCTGAATGAGGCAGTATCGGGAAAAGCAGTATTTGCCGATGAGGGATAAGGATAGAAGTAATCGTCCATGTGAATGGCATCGACATCGTAGCGCGAAACAATTTCCGCTACCACTGAATTGAGATATTGCCTTACCTGGGGAATTCCCGGATCGAGAAACTTCTTATTGTCGTATTGAACGGCCCATTCGGGATTTTTTATCGCGATGTTTGAAGGAGCCAGGGGGAAGGTGTGGTTTTGTGAAATCCTGAAGGGATTAAGCCAGGCATGAAGTTCCATACCCCTGAGGTGACATTCTTTGATGATGAATTCCAAGGGGTCCCAGCCCTGGTCGGGAGCTTTGCCTTGTTCTCCCGATAACCAGTGCGACCAGGGTTCGGTTTCAGAACGATAAAAGGCATCGCCCGAGGGACGTACCTGAAAAATTACAGCATTGAAGTTCATCTGTTCTAATTTATCGAGCATCCTGATCAGCTCCTGTTGCTGATCTTTGGCTGGAGCTCCGGGCACCGAAGGCCAGTCGAGCTGGTTCACCGTAGCGATCCACGCCCCACGAAACTCTCTTTTGGGAGGTAAGGCCCCTGCCTGAAAAAGAAAAAATAAAAACAGGCTTAATAGAATAATTGATCTTCTCATCATCAAAAAATTAAAGTTTCGAAAATACGGTATTTCCCTGAATCATCGATACAGTTTAAAATGAAAATGAAGGCTTGCACGGCCTGGTGCAAAAAGTGGTAGGTTTAGTCGAAAAATTAACAACAGTATTCGGATAGTTACCAAGGCTTTTGGATTTTCTTTTAGCTACTTGTTCAATTCTATCTTAATTTTGAAAAATAGTAAAAAAGCTTTTTATTTTTCGATTTGAATAAATAAAGTATTTTTAACGCTTAATGACCGGGATGATCTGGTTATGTGAGCTCCAAAATAAAACCTTGATATTGATTAAACTATTGACAAACAGAATGAAAGTTAATCTTTTTTTTATTTTATCTGGATTGTGCTTCCTGATGGCATGCGTTCACGAAAAACCAAAACAAGAGAAAGCCTTGGATGAGGTAATTGCTGAAGCACTCGATTTTTCAGTAGAACAAAGCCTTGGGATGGCACGAGTACTCGAGTTCCAGCCTGGAAAACTTCCTAAAACCATCAGCCCTTCGGGGCAATTAGAAACTTGTTCGTCGGACTGGTGGGTCAGTGGGTTTTTCCCTGGCCTCCTGTGGTACCTGTACGAATACTCGGCCAATGAAAAGGTAAAAGATTTTGCCATTGAATTTACAAATAGAGTTGAAAAAGAGCAGTTTACTACCGATAACCACGATGTGGGTTTCATCATTTTCTGTAGCTATGGCAACGCCTACCGGATTACGGGAAATCCCGACTATCTCGGGGTAATTCAAAATGCCGCCAATTCATTATCGACTCGATATAATCAGAAAACCAGGTGTATACGATCTTGGGATTGGGCCCCGTGGAGCAAACAGTGGCAATACCCGGTCATCATCGATAACATGATGAACCTTGAGTTACTTACCTGGTCCTCGATACAGTTTGGGGAAAACCGCTTCAAGGATATCGCGCAATCGCATGCCAACAGAACCATGAACGATTTTTACCGCCCTGACCATAGCTGCTATCATGTAGTTTCGTACGATACCCTAACCGGGGAAGTGGAGAAAAAGAATACAGCCCAGGGGCTTTCGCACGAGAGTGCCTGGGCCCGTGGCCAGTCGTGGGGCCTTTACGGGTTTACCATGATGTACCGCGAAACCGGCGATACAAGTTACCTCACTCAGGCAAGAAACATCGCGGGTTTTCTTCTGAACCACCCCAGGCTTCCCGAGGACAAAATCCCTTACTGGGATTACGATAGCCCGGAGATCCCAAATACCTTGCGCGATGCTTCAGCCGCCGCCATCCTTTGCTCTGGCCTGATCGAGTTGAGCCAGTTTGTCGATGAACCTGAAAAATCGGGCTACCTTGCCGTGGCAGAAAAACAAATCAGAACCCTTTCCTCAGCAACCTATCGGAATGAATTGGGAACAAAAGGGAATTTTATTCTCAACCACTCGGTGGGCCATTTCCCCAACCAAACCGAGGTGGATGTCCCATTAACCTATGCCGACTACTATTATGTTGAAGCTCTGATGCGAATGAAGAAAATAATTAAAAATCAACTTAAGAATAATTGAAATGAGAAATTGGATAATACTGGTTTTCCTTGTAAGCCTCACCTTTGGGGCTTGGTCCATACAACCCTTGCAAAACATCGAGTCGAGAAAAAGTATCTCGCTTAATGGTAAATGGAACTACATCATCGATCCATACGAGACCGGTTATTACGATTACCGTTACCAACCTCACGACCGAAATGCAAATCCATGGGATGGTTTTTTTCTTGACAAACAAGCTTCAAATAAATCACAACTTGTTGAATATTCATTCGACCTTTCGCCAACACTTTGGGTGCCTGGCGATTGGAACTCTCAGGACGACCGTTTGCTTTATTATGAAGGAACGATTTGGTACCGAAAAAAATTCGATTCACCAGCCATTGATCCTTCTTCTCAGGTTTTTATCTGGTTCGGTGCCGTAAATTACGAAGCCGATGTTTATCTTAATGGTAAAAAATTGGGCAAGCACATCGGAGGTTTTACCCCCTTTCAGTATGATGTGAAAAATTTGTTGAAAAAAGAAGGGAACTCGTTGGTCGTAAAAGTCGACAATAAACGAAAGCGTGAAGGGGTTCCTACCCTGAATACCGATTGGTGGAACTATGGCGGGATTACTCGCGACGTGAAACTGGTTATGGTTCCCGAAAATCATATTGCCGATTATTTTATTCAACTGAAAAAGGGAAGTACTGATGAAGTTTCCGGTTTTGTACAGATGAGTCAAAATACGGCAAGCATGGTTACACTAAAATTTCCAGAGCTGAATAACCAAATGGTTTCGCTTTCGACCGATGCTAATGGCCGGGCAGAACTGAATTTCAAATTGAAAAAACCTGAACTCTGGAGTCCTGAAAACCCACGACTTTATCAGGTTGAAATTACTTCGGACCACGATCAGGTTACCGACAAAATAGGGTTCCGTACTATTGAAACACGCGGCGCCGACATCTTGCTTAACGGCAAACCGATGTTTCTTCGGGGGATTTGCATTCACGAAGAAAATGCCCTCCGAGGCGGAAGGGCTTATAGCATGGAAGATGCCAAAATGTTGTTGAATTCGGCTAAATCGTTGAATTGTAATTATGTGCGACTGGCCCATTATCCGCACAGCGAAAACATGGCTCGGCTGGCCGACGAGATGGGGATACTGCTTTGGGAAGAAATTCCTGTATATTGGACCATTCAATGGGAAAATGCTGATACTTACCAGAATGCAGAAGCTCAACTGAGCACTTTAATTTCGAGGGACAAGAACAGGGCCAGCGTCATCATCTGGTCGATGGCCAACGAAACCCCGGTAAGCGAACCCCGTAACCAGTTCTTGAAAAAACTGGCCGATCGCGCAAGGGAGCTCGACAATACCCGCCTCATTTCTGCAGCTCTCGAAGTGCATGGCGACCGGAACGACCCCTCGGTGAAGATTGTGGAAGACCCTTTTGCCGAATATGTTGATATCGTGAATTTTAACCAATACATTGGATGGTACGATGGACTGCCCGAAAAATGCGACCGGATCAAATGGCAAATCAAATATAATAAACCGGTTATGATCAGCGAGCTAGGAGGCGGAGCCGTTCAGGGCTATTATGCCGATAGCCTGACCCGTTGGAGCGAAGAGTACCTCGAAGACCTCTATAAAAGAAACTTGAACATGCTCGATAAAATCCCTCAGTTCCGTGGGGTTACCCCTTGGATTTTATATGATTTCCGTTCTCCCCGTAGGGTTCTGCCCCAAGTTCAGGACGGTTGGAACCGTAAAGGCTTAATTGGCCAGAATGGTACCCCTAAAAAAGCCTTCTATACCTTGAAGAATTTCTATATTCAAAAAGAAAATCAATATAAGTAGCCTTTTTAAATGGAAATAAGTGTCAATAAAAAAAATACTAACATATGAGAAATCTATTCATTCTTTTAGCACTGTTTTCAATACTCGTTAAAGGTCAGTCGCAACCCGCGACTGTGGAAAACGATTGGGAAAATCCCAAAATATTTGCTGTAAAAAAAGAGGCTCCCAAGGCTACTGCCTTGCCTTATGCCGATGCATTAACCGCTTTCAGGGATGATCCTCAATCGTCGCCATATTATTACAATCTTAACGGGATGTGGAAATTTAACTGGGTACCCAAACCAGGAGATCGGCCAGTTGATTTTTACAAACAGGATTTTGATGCTTCTTCATGGAACGAAATCGAAGTTCCGTCAAATTGGGAATTAAAGGGGTATGGAATCCCCATTTATACCAACATGGCCTATCCGCACCCAACCAACCCGCCTTATATTGGTAGTAACGACAATCCGGTAGGATCTTACCGCCGCGAATTTGCCCTGCCCGAGGGATGGGATGGCCGTAGGGTTTTCTTGCATTTTGTTTCAGGTACCTCGGCCATGTACATTTGGGTAAACGGGCAAAAAGTTGGATATAGCCAAGTTACCAAAAACCCGGCTGAGTTCGATATTACCCAATACGTGAAGAAAGGTATGAACACCCTGGCTGTTGAAGTTTACCGATGGAGCGACGGTTCCTATCTCGAAGATCAGGATTTCTGGCGCTTGTCGGGCATCGACAGGGATGTGTACTTGTACAGCACTGCACAGGTTCGTATCGCCGACTTCTTTGCTAAAGCCGGTCTTGATCAATCGTATACCAACGGGGTATTTTCGCTCGAAGTGGATGTGAAAAACCATTTAGGCCTGAAAAACAAGGGTCAGCTGGTAGCTACCCTGATCGATCGCTCGGGCAAGGAGGTGTATACTAAAAAACAAGCATGGAATGCTGATGGTGGGCAGACGGTTAAAACTTTGTTCAACACTACCTTGAAGAACCCGTTTAAATGGAGTGCCGAAACCCCAAATTTGTATACGCTGATCCTTTCCCTGAACAATGATCAGGGAAAACTGATCGAAGTAACTTCTTGTAAAGTGGGCTTTCGTTCGGTTGAATTGAAAAACAGCCAGTTACTAGTTAATGGTAAGGCAGTTTTGCTTAAAGGGACCAACCTGCACGAGCACAACGAACACACCGGTCACTATGTCGATAAAGCCACCATGCTGCTCGATATCAAAACCATGAAGATGCACAACATCAACGCGGTACGTACCAGCCACTATCCACAAAGTCCGCTTTGGTACAAGCTATGCGACGAATATGGACTGTACCTGATCGATGAAGCCAATATCGAATCACACGGGATGGGCTATAGCCCTGAACGTTCGCTGGGGTACAAAACCGAGTGGCACCCCGCTCACATGGACCGTATCAAACGACTGGTTGAAAGGGACAAGAACCATCCTTCGGTCATTATCTGGAGCATGGGGAACGAATGCGGCAATGGTGGGGTATTCATGACCGCCTATCGTTGGATTAAAGAACGCGACAACACCCGGCTCGTCCATTTTGAACAGGCTCATGAAAAAGAAAATACCGACATTGTCTGCCCAATGTACCCAGGCATTCGTTACATGCAGGAATATGCCGGGCGCACCAATCCCGGACGGCCCTTCATCATGTGCGAATACTCGCACGCGATGGGCAATTCAAGCGGGAATTTTAAAGAATATTGGGACATCATCCGCGGAAGTGCCCACATGCAGGGCGGTTTTATTTGGGACTGGGTCGATCAGGGCCTGAAAACAAAAGACGAGGTCGGCAGGGAGTTCTGGGCTTATGGAGGAGATTTGGGAGGACAAAATTATACCCACGACGAAAATTTCTGTTTGAATGGCTTGGTTTGGCCCGATCGTACTCCTCATCCTGGATTGATGGAGGTAAAACATGTTTACCAGAGCATCCACGTAACTCCGGTCGATTTAGCCAAAGGCGAGATCGAAGTGTATAACGAATATTTCTTTATCCCACTTTCGGGCTTCAATTTTAAATGGGAATTGGTTAAGAATGGAACCAAATTTGGCGAAGGCTCTTTTACCTGTACTGCCCAGCCCGGTGAAAAACAAAAGGTTAAGCTTGCCCTTCCTTCTATTGTAAAAGAAGCAGGAAGCGAGTATTTCCTGAATGTCTTTGCCTATACCCAAAGTGAACAGCACCTGGTGCCCGCCGGTCATGAAGTGGCCCGTAACCAGCTTGCCTATACTGTAAACGATTACTTTGTTGCCCCTTCGGCATCTGCGGGTCAATTAACCGTAAACCAGGAAGAACACAAGGTCGTACTGAAGGCGGGCGAAGTTACAGTTGAAATCA
>CAZSIK010000202.1:2709-8339 GCA_964606515.1 uncultured Prolixibacteraceae bacterium | reverse complement strand
GTTGGTAGGGTTGAAGCCATCGGCCCTGCCCCAGGTAATTATCTGATTTCCCAGAAGTACATCAAGCTTGTTGCCGCTGTATCCGGCAAAGGCCTCCTTAATTTCAAGAGTAGTGAATTGTTCACCAAAACGGATACCATTGAGGAACCTGATGTCACTAAATACGATGCTGTTATTCGGCTTAAATTTGATTTTTAAGCACGATTCCCCGAAAAGTGCAGCATAATCGGTTTCGGGATTGCCCCCATACAGTGAGCCCCTGACATATCCCGAAAGTTCAACTTTTTTATTGTCGTCTTTTTCTTCGGCACCAGCAAAAATGCTTTGGGAGAAAAGTGGAAAGCTGGCCAACAACAACCATAAAACAATAGTTTGCTTCATATCTGCTTATATTTAAGTTCATGAAACAAACCTATGGTTTAATTGCTCGGATGAGGTTTTCGTTTTAAAAATACAACCAATGGAAGCGGTTCACATTTTAAAAGCTGAACTCAATATTTATTCATAAATAACGACAGATGAGCAGGATGCTTATGCTCATCTCGTCTTTCTCCATTGCCCCATGGCATCAGTGGCCATCAAGGCATGCAACACTTTTTCGGGATTGATTTCGACCGCTTCATGATGGATGGCTTCAACAGGATCGCAAGCTTTCAGTGCGGCGGCCATCAGGTATTCTTTTGAAATTGTTTCTATTCCCAGTTCCTTCAATGTTGTGGGCAGACCAATTTTTTCACAAAATTCATAAACCTCATCGATTTCGTCAGGCGAAGCATCGGTAAGGTGTAAACCGGCCAAAACACCAAAGGCTACTTTTTCGCCATGGAAAAAAGCATGGGTTTCTTCAAGGGCCGTTAAGCCGTTGTGTATCGAATGGGCAGCTGCCAGGCCTGAGCTTTCGAACCCAATGCCGCTTAGCAGGGTATTGGCTTCAACAATGTGGTGTAGGGCCGGCGTAATGCTGCGGTTTTCGGCCGCAATTTTTGCCGCCATTCCATATTTCAGAATGGTGTCGTAGCACAAGCGGGCCAGGTTCAGTCCGGTAAGGGTACTGTATCCGCCACATTCGTTTTTCGATTGGGTGCGGTCGCACGAGCGGGCTTCGAACCAGGTAGCCAGTGCATCGCCCATGCCCGAAACCAGGAAGCGGACCGGGGCATTGGCCATGATGTTCATATCGACCAATACAACCTGAGGGTTCATTTTCTGATAAAACACCTTTTCGAACACTCCCTGGGAACTGTACACCACGGCACATCCGCTGCACGGGGCATCGGTTGAAGCTATCGTTGGGATCACTATTACAGGGATGTTGGTGCGGTCGGCAGCGATCTTGGCCGTGTCGATGGCCTTGCCTCCTCCCATCACCACCAGAATGTCGATTGCATCGCGGTGGATTATACCTTCAATCCGGCTGATCTCTTCTTCGCAGCACTCGCCCCTGAATTCTTCAACAGCAATCCAGTTGGGTGTTTCCTGTTGAAAATATCGAGGTAAAATTTTGTTTTTCGAAGTAGGAGAGGCCAATATCATCCCTTTGGTACCCAATAAGCTGATTAATCCGGGCAACTCGTTCAGTGCATTTTCACCCTGAAGGTATTTTCCGGGGAAAACCGCTTTGTTAATTTTTGTCATATCGTCTGATTTTTATGTTTAAGCTGGCAAATAAAATGCTCATCAACGGGCTGATAAGGTTAAAAAAACAATAAGGTAAATACGATAAGGTAGCCACACCAAGTACTTTGGCCTGGGTAGCCCCGCAGGTGTTCCAGGGAACCAGCACCGAGGTCATGGTGCCCGCGTCCTCGAGCGTGCGGCTCAGTACTTCAGGTTTCAGGCCTTTTTTCCGGTAGGCATCGACAAACATGCGCCCTGGGACCACAATCGAGATGTATTGATCGGAAGCTGTGGCGTTGAAAAAGATGCAGGTAAATACGGTTGATGCTACCAGTGAACCAGTTGTTTTTGCTTTTTCGACGATGGGTCTGGTAATGCGTTCGAGCATGCCCCCGGCTTCCATTACCCCACCGAAGATCATGGCTGAAAGGATGAGCCAGACAGTATTAAGCATCCCCCGCATGCCCGAGGTCGTCAACAGTTCATCGACCATAGCTTGCTGTGTTCGTATGCTGAGGTCACCGAAGAAGGCATTCATTACCGCGATATACGAAGCTTTAGCAAATCCAAAGGTTTCACCTCCAATTGATTGTATCAAGTCGCGTTGAAACAGTATTGCAAACAAGCCTCCCAATAGTGAACCGATCATTAATGAGGTTACAGCCGGGACTTTAAGTACGATAATGGTAAACAAGATAAGCGGGACAAGCAGAAGCACCGGGCTGATGTTGAAATGTTGGGAAATGGTTTGCTGCACCATTGAAATATCGACAGCGGCTTCTTTATAATCGTAAAAGAACCCGATGATCAGGAAAATAATTAAGGTGGCTGTCATCGATGGGATGGTGGTATGGAACAGGTACCGGATATGAGTAAAAATATCGGTGCCGGCCATCGCGGGGGCCAGATTGGTGGTGTCGCTCAAGGGCGAGATCTTGTCTCCAAAATAGGCTCCTGAAATAATGGCACCGGCAACAAGGGGCTCGTTAAATCCCAGGGTTTTTCCAATCCCTAGCAAGGCCACACCCACAGTGGCCACGGTCGACCAGGAACTCCCGGTCACCACCGAAACTACCGAAGAAACCACTAGTGCGGTTGCCAGAAATAATTTCGGATTTATAAGGTCGAGGCCATAATAAACCATCATCGGCACCACTCCGCTAAGCAACCAAGTTCCAGATAATGAGCCAATTAATAGGAGGATGATGATCGATGGCATGGCGGCACCTATGGTTTTCACCATCCGCTCATTAATCGCTGTCCATTTTAATCCCAGATGGTGTGATACCAAAATGGCAGAAAATGCTGCAAGTAACAAGCTTACCTGGTTGGCTCCACCAAGGGTGTCATCGAACCAGGAAACGTTAAGAATAAGAAGTACAATCAATAATACTAATGGGAGAAGGGCCAGGGCCAAACTGGGTTTTCGAACCATAAACCTTGTTTTTTTTGTAAAAATGGACAATTGACAAGGAAATATCAAATTATTCGTCCACATAAATGCAAATAATTGTATTGTACAATGAAAGTTCTTTCTTATATTTCATCGTTGAAACCGATTTTGCTCCTGGGCCGATTGCCTGAATATCCGTGCAGGAAGCAAGTGAGCTTAGCTATGATGGGAAAATACTTGTTTACAGTCTTTTTTTTATTGATTGTATCCTTCATCCCGGCCCAGGATAATCGAAGCAAAGGATTCAGGATCACCGGGAAAATAAGGGTAGAACAAGGTTTGGTTGAGGGGTCGAAAATTCTGCTGTATAAGGCAACACAGCTGCAATCGGAAGCGATCATCAACCGTACCGGTAACTTCGTGTTTTCTGTTGACCTTGGATTTTCATACAAAATGGTATTCACAAAAGAGGGTTTCTATCCCAAAGAAGTTGAGATCGACACCCGTGTTCCAAGCGAGGTTTGCTCAGGCGATTGTGTATTTCCTCCCTATCAGTTGTCGATCTTCCTGTTGAAAACAGTTCCTGGGGTGGAAATGGAACAAAAGAAAGCCGGGAAAATTGCTTATAACCCGGTAATCGACAATTTCGATATCGTGAAAGAGGAAAAGGTTATCGACAGGAAAAAAACAATTGAAGAAGCTATCAGGACAACAAAAGATCAAAGCGCCCAACACGAAAAGGTAACCCTCGAACGAAAAAAAGCAAAGTACCAGGCCCTCCTCAACGATGCCAACCAGCTTTATCGCGGCCATCAGTATCAAAAGTCCATGGAAACTTATCGCGATGCCGTGCTTGTTTTTCCTTACGAACCTTTTCCCCGTCAGAAAGTCGATGAACTTTATCGGTTATTGGTTATCGATCAATTGGAACAAAGTTTTGGGCCGGTATCGGTTGGCAATTGGCCCCGTTATATGAATTATGGCGATACGAAGGTTAAGGAGAGGGAAGCTACCCTCGCAATGGTAGCTTTCAGCCAGGTACTGAAAATCAGGCCCGACGATCAGGAGGCAAAGCTTAAACTACAAACCGTACAAACCGAAATTGAAGAACTGAAAAAACTGGCAGAATCGGAACTGAACCATAAAAAATTACTCTATTCAAACCGGATCGCAAAGTATGATGAACTGATCACTTTTGCCGATAGGGAACTCCGTACTGAAAATTACTCGGTAGCCCGGGACAATTATGCCCTGGCCGCTGGACAAATCGACGAAAACAGCTACGCCTTATTGATGCTGAAAAAAATCGACGAACTCCTGAACGATGACGAATTAGCCCAAAAATTAGCCAGGGAGCGTGAAGAACAAGAAAAATTATTTATTCGGGAAGCCCGCGAAAAAGCCTATCGTGATGCTGTTGCCGAAGCCGACCGCTTATTCGAAAACCGGCTTTACCGCGATGCCATCGAGTATTATGAACTATCGCTTACAATAAAAAGCTGGGAATTCTATCCTAAAAACCAAATCAGGATAATCAACGATCTGATTGCCAAACTTCAAAGTGGTGGTACCGAATACAACCGACTCTTGCGCGAAGGCGAAGAATTGTTAAACAACCAACTTTATGCCGAAGCGAAAGCTACTTATCAAAATGCTCATCAGTTGCTGCCTAACGAAACCTTTGCCCTGGCACAAATAAAAAAAATCGATGAACTTTTGGCGCGGCTTGAAAAAGAACGCCAAAATAACGCAAGATATCAGGTTGAAATTCAAAAAGCTGATTCCTTGTTCCAACAAAAACAATATAACGAGGCCGTTGCAGCTTACCAAAAAGCACAAACAGTTAAGCCTGGTGAAAAATATCCAGGTGACCAGATTCAGAAAATCAGGGATATCTTAGCTAAGAACGATGAAAACCTACGGGCTAAGTTGAAGCAGCAATCCGAATACGACCAGGCTATTGTGTTGGCCGACCAGGCTTTTGAAGAGAAATCGTATCCTACGGCAAAAATGCAGTACCAAAGAGCACTGTCAATTTGGCCAGGCCAGGAATACCCCATAAAACAGATCGAGAAAATTGATCAAATTATAAGCAATGTAGCCCGGCCAAGTCAAACTCAATCGGTACTCGACCGGATCGATTTTGATAATCTTGACAAAGTCTCGATTTTTGATAAGGAAGCTGCTTATAATGAGGCAATGGCCATGGGCGATAACTTTTTGAAGTCGAAAGAGTGGGGGGTGGCCCGGTTCTATTTTCGTAAGGCCTTGGTCCTGAAACCAGGCGATAGCCAGGCTCAAAACCGGTTGAACGATGTGGAGCTGCAATTAAGGGGGGGTAATGTAAACGAATCGCTCTATCAGGAAATGATCAAAAAAGGCGATGAAGCTTTTCGAGGAGGCGATTTTTCAATTGCTAAGTTTTATTACTCAAAAGCCTTGGAAGCCAAACCCAACGACACTTATGGAGCTGAACGTGTAAGTGTAACCCAGCAGATGATCAGTACCGAAGCACAACGCACCAGCAATAAAGAATTTGACAAGGCGATCAGTAAAGGCGAAGAAGCACTCGCTCAAAAGAATTTTCCGATAGCTCGTTTCTTTTTTCGTAAAGCCCAGG
>CAZSIK010000202.1:0-2699 GCA_964606515.1 uncultured Prolixibacteraceae bacterium | reverse complement strand
CAGGCGATAAAACCAGGCAACCCTTTGGTTAACCAGAAAATCAGTGAACTTGAAAATGCAGCATCGCAAACAAAGAGCAGCGGCGACCACCAATCGTACCAAAAATTTGTCGATCAGGGTAATACAGCCATGAAGAACGGGCAATATGCGGTGGCTAAAAGTTATTTCAGGCAAGCTCTTTCAGTTTTGCCCAACGAAGTTTATCCCAAACAGCAAATTGCCCGTATCGACAGCATTACTGCTAAATAATCAGTACAATCTTTTTCTATTTTCTTTTAATGCTGCACCCTAATGGACGGCTTTCTTTTACTGCAATTTCATTGCCTTTTCCCAAACTGGTCAACGCGTTCTTTAAATAGTGTTCCTTCACCGCCGAAGCATCTTTATGGTTGTCGTCGATGGCTCCCTTGTAAACAAGATTTAGATTTTTATCAAAAAGAAATACATGGGGAGTGGTTTGCGCTCCAAATGCATTGGCTACAGCACTTTCGTTGTCGATCAGATATGGCCATTGATAATTCAATTTTTTAACATGGGCTTTCATTGCTTCCCACGAATCGTCGTTATTGCGCTTCAAAAAGTTTGAATTCAGCAGGGCAAAGCCTACCTTGTTGCTTTTAGCCCAGTTGTTAACCATTGGATAACGATCTTCCCAAGCAACAACAAACGGACAAGTATTGCACGAAAAAATAACCAGAAGTCCGTTTTCTCCCTTCAATGAAGCAAGATCGGTTGTTTTTCCACTGTTTGCACATTCCATTTTGTTGTTTCCTTCGGGCAAGGTTTGTCCGATTTCGAGTACCGGTAGTTGGGCCGATACGCTTAGTGTTAAAAGAAAGGATAAAACTACTATCAGCTGTTTCATGATTCCATGTTTTTATTAATTTAATGTATAAACAGACATTTATGTCTTTTGTTTAAATCGGGTTTGATTGTTCTGAAAATGGGGAAAAACAGAGGGCTCCGGAACCTGGTTCCGAAGCCCTCCTAACAGACTTAAAATTGGGTTTATTCAAAAACTGGGTTTCACTAAATTGCCGTCACCATCGCGAAATCCTCCTACGATCATTACGATCAGGTCGATCACATACCAAATGCCGAATCCCCCGAAGGTAATGAGCATCAGGATTCCTGAACCTATGCGGTTAAGGTAGAAACGGTGAATACCGAACATACCAAAAATGAGGCAAAGTAAAAATGCAATGAGCCATTTTGCATTTACTGAGCGGTTCTGGATGGTGTCGGGTTGATAAACTCCGCAACTGGGGCAGTTTTGGGCCTTCGAATCGATGATGGTCCCGCAGTTGAAGCAATACTTTTGGTTATCTTGTCTCATTGTGTTGTGATTTATTTTTGTGTAAAAGTATTTTCCCCGGCTTGTATGGACACCTTTGAATGGGTAAACTGATCGATTTTATCGGTTAAGCTGCAATAAAGGGACTTTTTTCAGGCTTACCAACGCACGAATAGGCCCCCGTTAAACTCAAAACGGGTAAAATGGTGCCGGTTTCCTTCAATGGTTTCGTTTACTCTTGCTTCGTTGGTCCATTCCGATGTGGTTTCGGTATACGAAACCAATCTTGTAGTCGACATCCAAGTTGAAGCAAATTGGATTCCTATGGTTTTGTTTTTCATAAGTCGAATCGGATAAAGCCACTTCAAAAGCCACTGCACTGCTGTACATCGAATCCGATTGGCTTACCCTAGGGGGATCATGTACATCGGATGAATTGTTAAGGTTGCTAATGGTAATGGTGTTAATATTGAGTAAGATAGGGCTAATTTCGCATGGGCAACAGCTGATCAGCACCCTGATCAGGAACAACGACAAGAGACAGAAAAGGAATTTTTTCATGCCAAAACTGATTTAAAGAAAAGAAGTGATTAAATGGTACGAAGGGTTTTAAAATCCTTGTCTTTAAAGAGTTTTTTCAGGAAATACCCGTATTTCACCGAGACGGAAACTTTCTTGTTGATTTCCAACAGCATTTCACCCAGATCGGATTTGCTGAGCTCGTTTCCTATAACGATTTCGAAGGTTTTGATTCCTTCCTGTGTTTTGATGTTCAGGTAATTCATGCATCCGGCTGGATTGCTTCGGTTCCGGCTTGAGGAAAATTCGAACACGATGCTTTGGATTTTTTCGGTTTGAATGGTTTCTTTTATTTCGTCTTCTACAAGAAAGCGGATCCCATTTTCATCGATCTCGATTGAGCCTAGTCGGTCGGGGGTCCGGATCAACGAAGAGGTAATCAACGAAAAAGCGACAATGATCCCTGCAAAAGTCAGTATGGCCGGACTAACCAGGGTACGGTAATGTTCGTTGATCCATTGTACTATCATGCTGTTATCGCCAAGAAGGTTGCTCGACAACAGGGCTACGAAAAGGATCATGAAAATGGCTACCGCGTTAAAAACCTTGTATGCTTTGCTTTTTCTCAGGTTCTTTGATTTGACAACTTCGGTGCGGAACATGTTTGAAAATTTTTAATATTTTAGCTTATGTCTCTATTCCAATAAATTAGCAATTTGTGTGGTTGAGTATTTTCCGTCGTCGAGTTTTTTACGAATTTCGGCAAAAGCCTTAATTGTATATTCCACATCTTCGATGGTATGGGCAGCAGTGGGTATCAGGCGCATCATCAGTTGGCCTTTGGGGATTACAGGATAGATCACGATCGAGCAAAAGATGTTGTAAT
>CAZSIK010000201.1:0-8351 GCA_964606515.1 uncultured Prolixibacteraceae bacterium | reverse complement strand
GAGCTCGAAGATCGACAGAGCCGGGGTGTCGTCGACAAAAATGGGTGCCTCGTCGAGCTTTTGGATGGCCGCGTTGAGCTTGTCCCATTCGTCGCCCACCAGGTTCCCTTTTTTTATTTTCTCGGAACCCAGCTCCGACTCGGAAGCAATAAAGCGATTGACCAGCTGTATCGACGACATTTCGAGCGAGAACAAGGCAACAGGCACCTTATAATCGACGGCCATGTTGCGGGCCATGGAGAGGGCAAAGGCGGTTTTTCCCATGGCCGGACGGGCAGCCAGGATCACGAGGTCGGTTTTTTGCCATCCCGAAGTAATCCGGTCGATTTTGGTATAGCCCGACGGGATCCCCGAAAGTCCATCGCTCCGTTTGCTGGCTTCCTGAATCTGATTGATGGCTTCCTTTAAAATCGCCTTGATCGGCAAGGTTTCTTTCTTGATGTTCCCTTCTGAAATTTTAAAGATGGCGCTCTCGGCCTGGTTGATCAGGTCGTCGACATCCTTGGTATCGTCGTAGGCATTGACCTGGATTTCGGAGCAAGCCCTGATGAGCTCGCGCTGAATGTATTTCTGGGCAATGATCCTCGCGTGGAATTCGATGTGGGCAGCCGAGGCTACCTTGCTGGTAAGCTGGGTGATGTAATAAGGTCCGCCCACCTTCTCGAGCAAACCGTTGTTTTTCAGTTCCTGGGTAACAATGAGCAAGTCGACCGGTTTGTCCTGGGTCGACAGGTTTTTGATGATCTTGAAGATTTCCCGGTGTTCTTCCTTGTAGAAGCATTCTTCGACCAGTACATCGGCAACCCCGATAAAAGCCTCGCGCTCCAGCATCAGGGCCCCCAAAACCGCTTCTTCCACATCGAGTGCCTGTGGGGGGATTTTGCCGTACTGGGCGTTAATCTGCTCGATATCGAATTGGGTATTCTTCTTTTTGTCGACTGCCATACTGCGTTTCAAATTGGTTATCCCGAAAAGGGGAATCAAAATTAGGAAATAAAACGGGGATCGGGATATCTTTACTCCACTATTTTCCCGTTTTCCGACAAGCCCGATTCAATGATCTGAGTAAGAACCTCCTTCAGGTCAAGGCCCATGGCGTTAAGTTGCTGGGGGATGAAACTGGTGTCGGTCATTCCGGGTATCGTATTGATTTCCAGAAAATAAAAGATGTCGTTTTTCATGATGTAGTCGATCCTCACGATTCCCCGGCCGTCGATCAGGTCGTAGATCCGGGCGGTGATTTCGCGGCATTCCCTGATTTTTTCCTCTGGCAGCCGGGCGGGGGTGATCTCTTCTGCCCCACCCTTTTTGTATTTCGAATCGAAATCGAAAAACTCGCCTTTGGGTACCACTTCGGTAGGCAGGAAGGCCACAGTTTGGCCATTCAGTTTACAAACCCCAACGGCCAGTTCCATGCCCTCGATGAATTCTTCGACCAGGCAGTCGCCGCTTTCGGCAAAAGCGGCTTCGGTGGCAGGAATAAGCTGGTTAAGCTCTTTCACCTTGGTTACGCCAAAACTCGATCCTCCCGCGCTGGGCTTCACGAACAAGGGTAAGCCAAATTCACGGACCAGGGCCTCGGGATCGACCGGGTCGCCCTTACGCAGATATTTTGCGCGCGCCATGGTAAAACCCAGCGAGCGGAGAAAATGGTCGCAGAAGAATTTGTGGAAGGTAAGTGCCGATGTGTACACCCCGCAGGTAGAATATGGAAGCCCCTGCATATCGAAATAGCCCTGCAATTTGCCATCTTCGCCGGGGGTGCCGTGGATCATAATGTAGGCATATACCGGTTTGACCTTCCCTGACCCAATGGTGAAACTGAAATCGGCCAGGTTAACCCGGGCCACAGGCTCATCGCCATCAAGCACTTCCCAGTTAAAATTCCTCATCCTGATCATCCAGGGGGTAAAACGGGCAGTATCGATGTGGCGGAACACATTGGCGCCGCTTTTCAGGCTGACCCCGTATTCCGACGAGTCGCCGCCACAAATAATGGCAATATCGGGTAATGACATGGCAGTACAATTTTGATTCCGGGCAAAAATAAAAAATAAATGTTGAAAAGCGGGATCGCCAGGTAAGCTAAGCAAAGTATAATTTCCTCACCTCGAAAATTCGTTGAAATAATATTGCAGTGAAAAAGTGAGGCCGATGTTCCGCTGAATCTCATTTTGCCTATATGCTTCAGGTTGAGTGATATTGTATGCCTCAATCTCTTTGGGTATCGACACCGGAAGTACAGAGCAGTCGAATTTCAATAAAAACTGGAGGTTCTTTAAAAATGGCGTATTCATAAACAGCCGGCTATTTTCGGTCTTGAACCTGATACCAAATGAAAAAGTGGCATCATAATTACGATAAGCTATTTTTTTTATTGAATACTCAGTACCCAGAAGATAACAAAAGCTAATTCCATATCTGTAACAAAAAAAGGACCCTGGATTTGGATAGTGGTATAAAGCCAATGGAATTTCCAAATAATTTAATCCAGTTGTAATACCATAGGATCCTCCATTTGATCTAAAAATATAGCGGGTTCCTTTTTCTGTATAGTAAAATCCCATTTCCAAAAGATTGTCACTATTAATAAACCGGTTAACAAAGATGCCAGCTGTTCCGTTAAAACATTTACCATACGATAACTCATCGAAAAAACCATAATAGGGCATAAAACCTTGTATTGTAGTAATAGAAGGACCAAACTCTATGCCTCCATGAAATGAATGGTCGATGGCCTGACCTTCGAGATAGAAAAGGAAAAGAAAAAATGATAGATACAATATTTTACTTTTCATATTTGGATTTAATTGATTCGTTTCAATGATAAATCTGTATGGTGTTATTTGCACTTGGAATACACTTAAAAATGGGGAAAACCATTAATTAAAAGGGCATTTCCCATTTTTAATTAACTCATTATATATCTTTTATAGAAATTAACATGTATTATCTACAACCAATTTCTTCCTGACAAGGAAAATTCCCATAAAAGCATTCAAGTGCAGGTTGCCCGCCCTCATCTCCAATACAAAAATCACAGGTTAAACTGAATGCTTCCAATTTGCTTGTAGGAATTCTGATATCCACATACAAACCACTTGATTCATCAGAAGCATGAACATCACATGAGCTGGATGAGGATCCGCGCCACCATGAATTTACATAATCGGCTGTCTGAATCAACATGGGATATCCGCCCCAAAAGCCCCAATTTCTTGACATGCTTGCTTTTAAAGCTTTGGTAATACCACTGATATACCACATTTTACAATCAATTTCGTATGATTTGTAGTTAATAGTAAATACTCTCGGTGGTAGACCTCCACAACCTGAAGTACTTTTTAACAATACCTCACCCTTAATTGCTGAAAAAATATCCTGATCACGGTTAACAGTAAAAGAAGGTGAAGAAGATGTTTTCAGGCACCCATCAACAATTTCCGTTGCATATATTTTATCCTCTTTGGGATCATCTTGCAAGATGAACCCTCCAACAACTATTTTCCGTTCAGGATTGAGCAAGGTTTTATACAAATCGTCGTCGAATAAGGATAATTTATCTGAATCGAACTTGAAACAGGATCGGTAGCTGGAAAAACCAATCGCCTTTTCAAAATCATCAAAATTTTCATCTCCAAGTTCTTCAAGATACTCAAAGCAAGTATACAAATCATGTTCACTATCGAATACAAGCATATTATCTTCAACAACTCATCGAAAAAACCATAATAGGGCATAAAGCTTTGTATTGTTGTAAGGGATGGGCCAAACTCGATTCCTCCGTGAAAGGCTCGGTCGATGGCATGGGCTTTAGTGAGAACCAGGAACAAGATAACAGAGAGAACGGTCAGGAAGTTTTTAATTAACACAGTCTTCAATATCGGGGTTTACTACTTTTTATTTGTTGTTCAAGGTATATAGAATACATTTCTTCAGTTGTCAGTGTATTTGAATCATTTCAGATTCCTTTTGTTTTTAAATGCCTGCCATATACTTCTGTTTACACTTTCAGAAAGTTCTTCTACATCTTTCTGCGTTGCAGTTGATTTTGTAAAATTTTACTGACACAAAAAATGATAAACCTGGAGCAGCTAAAGTATGATCAACAGAAAGGCTTATGCATTAAATACAGGGGAAGATGGCCCCATATTGGCACTAATTTTCAAACTTTTTTTTCGAAATTTAGAAGTATCCGTTTTATAAATAATTAAAAATCAACAGGTATTTAACCTTAACTTAGCGAACATGAAAAAAAACATTATTTGAAGATAGGGGTATATAAATATCCATACATTTGCCGCCTTGTTTTAAAAAGTATTCCTATTTAGGATATAATTTGAAATTTAAATATCGGTCTTATGGGAAATAGTGCCTTATTACTATTCTTTATTATTGGAATTTCATTGGCGGGTATTGCCTTGTTGTTTTCGAGTTTTGTTCCGCCAACCTCATCCAACCCAGCTAAATACGAACCTTACGAGTGCGGGATAAAAACCGTGGGCGACTCGTGGATTCAATACACGGTGGGTTATTACCTTTTTGCCATTATATTCCTGGTTTTCGATGTGGAAACCATCTTTATCTTTCCCTGGGCAACAGTCATGAAGGAAGTTGGGATTTCCGGGTTTATTGAAATCCTGATCTTTTTTGCCATACTGTCCACTGGTCTTTTTTATGCTTACAAGAAACATGCTTTGAGATGGGAATAATGTACAAAAGCAATTTTAAGGAAAACGATTATCCTGTTATTGCAGAATATGAGGGGGGGAGCATTATCCTGACCCAACTCGACGCCATTGTCAATTGGGCAAGGTCCAATTCAATCTGGCCACTTACTTTCGGGACCCGCTGTTGTGCCATGGAACTGATGGCAGTCGGGGCCCCGCGTCACGATTTTGCCCGTTTTGGCTTTGAAGTGGCCCGTGCATCGCCCCGCCAGGCCGATTTGATCTTGATTGCCGGTTCCATCAATTACAAGATGGCCCCGGTGCTGAAGCGCCTTTACGACGAGATGCCCGAGCCAAAATACGTTATTGCCATGGGCGCCTGTGCCGTATCGGGCGGGCCGTTTTTCTACAATTCCTACTCGATTGTTAAAGGCGCCGACCACATCATCCCGGTCGATGTGTACATCCCCGGTTGTCCGCCAAGACCTGAAGCCCTGTTGTATGGCTTCTTTCAACTTCAGAAGAAGATCAGGCGTCAGAAAAATTTCAAAAGCAAAAAACTGGTCGATGTAAAGCCCGTTTTCGACAAGAAATAACCGCTCATTGGTGATTTCTTATTACAGTTAAGTGTATCAATATGAGGAAAGAAGAACTAAAAGAATACCTTGTGCGAAACTTCCCTGAGGCCTCTGTTGCCGAAGGACCCCAATATATTGAAATGACGGTGAGCCCCGAATTGTTGGTTCCTGTGGCGCAGAAACTAAAAAATTCGTATGAGCTCTGGTTCGATTACCTGATTTGCCTTACCGGTGTCGATTATCCCGACTGCTTTGGTGTAATTTATCATATTGAATCGACCAGATATCGGCATACTATGGTGTTGAAGGTAAAAACAGCCAATCGTGAACATCCTGAACTGGAAACCATTTCGAAGGTATGGCACACCGCCAAGTACCACGAGTGTGAAGTTTGGGACCTTCTGGGGATTAAATTCAGGAACCACATCGAACTGCGCCGCCTGTTCCTTGACGAAAACTGGGGTTTTCCACTTCGGAAAGATTATGTCGATGAGGTACGCATCATTTCACGTTAATGCTTATGAGCGAAATTAAAGAGATATTCGTGAGTTCCGATCAGTTGAAAACCGGCGATTACCGGATCAATATGGGCCCCCAGCACCCGTCGACCCACGGGGTTCTGCGCCTGCTGATCAGGCTCAATGGAGAAAAGGTACTGAACGTTCAGCCCCATATCGGGTACATACACAGCGGGATAGAAAAGATGTGCGAGTCGCTCATGTACCCCCAGATTATCCACCTTACCGACCGCATGGACTACCTTTCGGCCCACATGAACAATGAAGCGGTTTGCCTGTGTGTCGAAAATGCCCTTCAGGTTGAAGTTCCTGAACGGGTGAAATATATCCGCACCATCATGGACGAACTGATGAGGATCTCGTCGCACCAGTTGTGGTGGAGCGCCTACGGCATGGACATGGGGGCCATGACCACCTTCTTTTACGGGCTTCGCGACCGTGAACCCATCCTCGACATTTTTGAAGACACTTTTGGTGCCAGGCTGACCTTGAACTACTCGACCCCCGGTGGGGTGATGTTCGATATTAAGCCCGATTTCCAGAAAAAGATCAACGAATTCCTTAAGTATTTCAAAAAGAAATTGCCTGAATACGACCAGTTGCTTTCTGGAAATGTCATTTTCAAGGAACGGACCAAACACATCGGGACCATCTCGGCCGATGAAGCCATTTCGTATGGATTGACCGGCCCCACGGGAAGAGCATCGGGCTTCTCGTGCGATGTACGGAAACACCATCCTTACAGCGCCTACCCGCTGGTTCAGTTTAAAGAAATTCTGGGTACCGAAGGCGACACTTTCGATCGCTATTACTGCCGCATACTTGAAATGCATGAATCGATCCACATCATCGAACAGTTGATCGACAACATTCCAGAGGGCGATTATGCCGTGAAAATGAAAGGGGTGATCAAACTTCCTGAAGGGGAATACTTCCAAAGGGTTGAGACTTCAAAGGGCGACTTTGGCGTTTTCATCATCAGCGATGGGAAGAAAAATCCCTATCGTGTAAAATTTCGTTCACCAGGCTTTTCAAACCTGTTTGCCCTTAACCGGATGAGCAAGGGGCTAAAAATTGCCGACCTGATAGCCATCATGGGATCGCTCGACCTGGTGATGCCCGACATCGACCGTTAAAACCACAGTATAAAGTAAGCTACTATTATATAATTAAATTGAAATGGGATTTAATTTTTACGATTTCAGCACTTTCACCCACAACCTACACCTCTGGTTCATCGAAAACCTGACACCAGGATGGGCCATTACCTTTGAATGGGCTCTTGTTGGTGTGGTGTACCTGGCCTTTGTAGCGTTATTGGGCTTGTTCCTGATTTATGCCGAACGCAAGGTTTGTGCAATCATGCAGTGCCGTTTGGGGCCTAACCGACTTGGCCCCGGGGGATTGATCCAAACGATTGCCGATTTTATCAAGATGATGATGAAGGAGCTGATCACCCCTCAAAAAGCCGATCGTTTCCTATATAACCTTGCTCCCTTTATCGTGGTCTGTTGTATGTTTTTAACCCTGGCGGCCATCCCTTTTGCCCCTGGGTTACAAGGCCTTGATTTCGACATCGGGGTGTTTTATCTTTCGGCCATTTCGTCGATCAGTGTGGTGGGCATCCTGCTTGCCGGATGGTCGAGCAACAACAAATATTCCCTGATCGGGGGCATCCGCAGTGGGGCGCAAATCATCAGCTACGAGCTTTCCGTTTCCATGTCGCTGATCACCATGGTTATCCTGGCCGGGACCATGCAGTTTTCGGGCATTGTTGAAGGACAACGCGACCTGTGGTTCATTTTCAAAGGTCACCTCCCTGCCGCTATTGCCTTTATTGTTTTCATCATTGCTGGCACTGCCGAAACCAACCGTGGCCCCTTCGACCTGGCAGAAGCCGAATCGGAACTGACTGCCGGTTTCCACACCGAATACTCAGGCATCAAATTCGGTTTGTTTTACCTGGCCGAATTTGTGAACACCTTCATCATTGCAGCAGTTGCAGCAACGGTTTTCCTTGGCGGCTGGATGCCCTTGCATTTCGGATCGCTCGAAGGGTTCAACCAGGTGATGGATTTTATCCCCCCGATTGTCTGGTTCTTTCTGAAGACTTTTGGTCTTGTATTCATCATCATGTGGTTCAAGTGGACCTTCCCCCGGCTTAGGGTCGATCAGATTCTGACCCTCGAATGGAAATACCTTCTGCCCATCAACCTGTTCAACATTCTGTTGATGTCACTTGTGGTCCTTACCAAATTTCACTTTTAATCCTGAAAAGAATGAAAGCTTTGATCGAATATCTTGTTTCAATTTTCAAGGGATTGGCTACCCTGGTTCAGGGAATGAAAATTACCGGGAAATATGCATTTACCCCATGGAACCATAAAACCCGCGAATATCCCGATGTTTATCCCACGATCAGCGATCGCTTCAGGGGTGAAGTCATCATGCCGCATAACGAATTCAATGAGCACAAATGTACTGCTTGTGGAATTTGTGAATTGAACTGCCCGAACGGGTCCATCGAGGTCATTTCCAAAATGGTGGCTACTCCCGAAGGAAAAAATAAAAAAATACTCGACCAA
>CAZSIK010000200.1:0-8355 GCA_964606515.1 uncultured Prolixibacteraceae bacterium | reverse complement strand
TAAGGCTTAGGGTAGTTTTCGCAACGTAAAATGGTTTGTATTCCCTCGGCAACTACACTCCAGTTTTTTTCCAGGTCGGCTTCAATCGCGTCGGCATTGATGAGTACCTTTTCGAATCCACGCAGGGTCGATTTGAACGCGATAAGGGTGTGGGCAATGGGAATGCCAATATTGCGCAGCACGGTCGAATCGGTCAGGTCGCGTTGGAGCCTCGATACGGGCAACTTAGCTGATAAGTGTTCGAAAAGAGCATTGGCTATTCCCAAATTTCCTTCCGAATTTTCAAAATCGATCGGATTCACTTTATGGGGCATGGCCGAAGAACCGATTTCGCCTTGCTTGATTTTTTGTTTGAAGTACTCCATCGAGATGTAAGTCCACATATCGCGGCACAGGTCCAATATAATGGTGTTGATCCGTTTGAGGTTGTCGAATATCGCGCCGTAATTGTCGTAATGAGCTATCTGAGTGGTGTTTTGTGATCGTTCAAGTTGTAAGGCATCGCGGCAAAACGAATTGGCAAAACCAACCCAATCGACTTCGGGGAAAGCCACATGATGGGCGTTGAAATTGCCCGTTGCGCCCCCGAATTTTGCATAACAGGGAATATTCCTGAGCAATTCCATTTGCACATTAATTCTTTCAACAAAAACCCTGATTTCTTTCCCCAAACGGGTGGGGGAGGCTGGTTGCCCGTGGGTCCGTGCCAGCATCGGGATTTCGTCCCAACTCTCGGCTATCTCTTCAAGCTTATTTAATATTTTCGACAAGAGTGGGTAATACACATCCTGAAGGGCATCGCGCAAGGAACAGGGAATTGCCGTGTTGTTGATGTCTTGTGAAGTAAGTCCAAAATGGATGAACTCTTTAAATGAAGACAAGCCCATCTGTTCAAATTTTTCCTTTAGAAAGTACTCAACGGCTTTTACGTCATGATTGGTGGTTTTCTCTATTTCTTTTACCCTGAGGGCATCATCCTCATTAAAGAGCTGGTATACCGACCTGAGGTCGTCGGCTTTCGAGAAATCGAAAGAGTCTAATTGGGGTAAGGGAAGTGCACACAGGGCAAGAAAATATTCTACTTCGACCATCACCCTGTATTTGATCAATGCATATTCTGAAAAATACTGTTCCAGATCCGCTGAATTTTTTCGGTACCGGCCGTCGATGGGCGATATGGCTGTCAATTCATTTAAAATCATATTTTTTTGTTTTTTATCGAACAATGTTTGATGACTTTACTATCAATTTTAAACTTCGACAAATATAATGCTTTGTTCTCTCTTTTATTGTGGTGCGATTTATTCTCAATGAAGCAGGCGTAAATGTTTTTTTTAAGTGTAAAAATTTTTATATTAGCCAAAAGTTTGGGGAAAGTAAAATACTGGCAAATCATTTCAATTTTTTATTGGACTCTCTTTTCTGTTCAGAAAGGAGCATAATAATATTAAATATTGTCAAGATGAAGATTTTAACCATCGACAATAACCCGGAATTTTTAACTCAACTGGGTTTCCTGCTTCGGAAAATATTTCCTGAGGCGGTACTATTATTTGAAGTTAATGGTTTGACCGGAACAGAACGGGTCAAACAAGATTGGCCTGATGTAATCTTGTACGATATTCATTTGGCTGAAAATGAAAGTTACTTTCTATGTGTACAACTGAAAAACGAAGAACAACTCGAGGACATCCCGGTTTTATTTCTTACTCGTGCCAACGAAGACCGGCTAATTATGACCAGGGCAATGGAGGCGGGTGCCGGTGGATTTCTTGCAAAGCCTGTCGATGAAATTATTCTGAAGGTGCAAATCGAAACCATAGAAAGAATAAAACAAACCTTTGTCAAGCACTATAAAAAAAGAAAATTACTTGATGATTTGGCCTCCCCAAGAGAAAAAGATGAACCGAACTTGATCGAGAGAAATAAATTCATCCAAACCATACTCGATAATTTGCCCATTGGGCTTGCCCTTAATACAATCGATGACGGTGTGGTTACTTACATGAATAAAAGATTTCAGGAAATTTACGGATGGAATTCCGAAGAGATTTCTTCGGTTAATTGTTTTTTTGAACGGGTTTTCCCTGATAAAGAATACAAAAAGCTGATGCAAGACCGGATAATGACCGATATCGCATCGGGAGATCCTACACGAATGCATTGGGATAATATAGTGGTTGTGGGAAGGGATGGAAAGAAAAGAATTGTAAATGGAGTGAACATCCCGCTTGTCGATCTTAATACGATGGTTTCTACCGTGGTGGATATTACCGATCTGAAAAATGTGGAACTTGAATTGACCGAAGCCTATGATTTGCTTTCCGAATTCATTTCTAAATCACCAATTTATGCTTATATAAAAGAAGTTAGCCCTAATGAAAGTAGAGTGATCAAGGCAAGCGATAATTTTATCGACATGGTTGGTTTGCATAGCTCCGAGATTGAGGGTAAAACTATGGAAGATTTGTTCCCCCTTCCTTTTGCAAAAAAAATAACCGAAGATGACTGGGACGTGGCCTCGACCCAAAAAATGGTCCTGCTTGAAGAAGAATTGAACGGAAAATATTTTACTACTTACAAATTTCCGATCAAGGAAGGCAAAAGGGTCTTGCTGGCCGGATACACGATCGATGTTACCGAGCAAAAAAGAATTAACGAAGAATTGCTACGGGCCAAGGAGAAGGCCGAGGAAAGCGATCGCCTGAAAACGGCTTTCCTGGCCAACATGAGCCATGAAATCCGAACTCCGATGAATTCCATCATGGGTTTTGCCAGTCTCTTGCCCGAGGAAGAAAGTAAGGAGCTAATGATGCAATATGCCAGAATTATCGTCCAAAATTCAGAGCAACTGGTTCATATTATCGACGATATCGTGATGTATTCACGGCTTCAGGCAGGTTTGCTTTCTTGTTTCCCCCGGCCCTTCGAGGCATCAGTCCTGCTTGACGACCTGAAAAATTCCTACGATTTGCCCGAGGTGATCGGAACCCTTAAAATGAATCTGGAAATCAATCCCAAGGAACCGGTTCCTCTATGTGCTGATTATGAAAAACTGAAACTGGTTTTTGCCAACCTGATTTCCAATGCCATCAAGTATACCAGACGTGGGTTTATCACGTTAGGATATACCGCGCGTGAGCGTGATATTGTCTTTTTTGTAAAAGATTCTGGAATAGGTATCCCTTCTGATGAGTTGGAAAAAGTATTCGAACGTTTTTATCGTGGCCGTAATGTGTCAAGGGGCATCATCGGGGGTACAGGCTTGGGTTTACCCATCGCCAAAGAATTGATGGCGGTAATCGATGGCAAAATATGGGTCGATAGCCAGGAAGAAATTGGCACCACTTTTAGTTTTTCGATTAAACGTTAATTGAAATTATAGGATCTTCTGATAAAAGTAGCATGGTGGATAAAAATGATGATATGGATTTTTGTTTTGACGACCTTTTCGAAGTTGAACAATTACAGAAGCTCCAGGATGCTTTTGCTGAATCGCATGGTATAGCTTCGGTAATTACCCGCCCAGATGGCGAACCTATTACTGTTCCCAGCAAATTCACCAGGCTTTGTTCCGAGATCATTCGTAAAACTGAAATAGGTTGCCGAAATTGTTTTCGTTCCGATGCTGTTTTAGGCAGGCAAAACTCAAATGGCCCCATTATACAACCTTGCCTGAGTGGTGGTTTGTGGGATGCCGGGGCCAGCATCTCGGTGGGAGACAAGCATGTGGCCAACTGGCTAATCGGCCAGGTTCGCAACGAGGGGCTCGATTTAAAAAAAATGGAAAATTATTGTGATGAAATTGGGGCCGACCGTTCTCGTTATATGGAAGCACTTAACGAGGTGCCCGTGATGCCGGTTGAGAAATTTGCCAAGGTAGCCCATATGCTTTTCATTTTTGCTAATGAGCTTTCTGAAAAAGCCTATCAAAATTATGTGTTGAAACAAAAAATAAAAGAGGTTGAGCAAGCAGCCCTGGCCCTTCATCAGATCGAAGAGAAATTTCAGCTTATGTTCGAGAACAGTCCTCAGCCCATGTTCATAGCCGAATCGGGAAAAATGCGCTTTCTTGAAGTAAACCAGGCCATGATCGATCATTACGGGTACAGCCGTGAGGAATTCAGGCAAATGTCATTAAAAGACCTTCATCAAGGAACCCCGGATATAGCGGATGGAACAGGAGAAGAAAAGAGTTTTGGATTGTTTTATTCGACCAAGGAGGCCATCCATAAAAAGAAAAATGGAGAAAAAATTGTGGTAGAGGTTTCACTCGATTGGATGGCGCATAAAGGCCGAAATACAATCCACGTGCTCATCAACGATGTTACCGAGAAGAAACGAGCCCAGAAAGCATTGAAGGAAAGTGAAGAAAAATTCCGCGTTCTATTCGAAACCATGCCCGATGGATATTATCGCACGACCCCCGATGGACGCTACCTTGATGTTAATCCGGCTTACGTGAAAATGTTGGCTTACGATTCGCGCGAAGCGTTGATGAAAGTATCCATCCCCGATGAAATATATGTCAAGCCACAAGAACGTGACGATATCGTCAACGTAAGCAGACACTATAACTCCTGTACTGAAGAGTATCGATTAAAAGCTAAAGATGGCCGGATTATTTGGGTTGAAGACAATGCGCGTTATATCAAGGACGAAAATGGAATCGTGTTGTACCACGAGGGTATCTGTCGCGATATTACCGAACGGAAACTGGCAGAAGAGAAGTTGGCTCAAGAACAATACCTCATGAATATGCTGATGGATAATCTTCCTCAATATATCTATTTTAAAGATATCGACAGTCGTTTCATCAGGATGAACAGAGCCCATGCTTTAAAACATGGTTTAAACGATCCTTCTCTAGCTATTGGAAAATCCGATTTCGACCTTTTTGCCCATGAACATGCCTCGCAAGCATTCCTTGATGAACAAAACATCATCAAAACCGGCCTCCCGGTAATCAATCTGGAAGAAAAGGAAACCTGGGTAAGTGGACCCGTTTCATGGGTCTCAAGTACTAAATTACCCCTGAAAGACAAACAAGGGAAAATCATCGGGACCATGGGGATTTCGAACGATATCACCGAACGAATCTTAAACGAGCAAAAACTCAAGGAAAGCGAGGAAAAATTAAGCACCTTGTTTGGTGCGATGAACGAAATGGTGGTTTTACACGAATTGGTTTTTGACCACGAAGGCCAGCCGGTCAATTATCGTTTAACCGAATGCAATAATGCTTATTCCCGAATTACCGGAATTGCCAGGGAAGAATTACTTGGCAAACTAGCAACCGAAGTGTATCATGGCGAACAAGCCCCTTTCCTTGCCGAATACAGTAAAGTAGCCCTTACCGGTGAACCTTATGAGTATACTTCATATTATCCCCCGGTGGACAAATACTTCATTGTTTCTGTAGTGTCTCCTGCAAAAAATACCTTTGCAACAATTACCACCGATATTACCGATTTGAAAAATGCTCAGGAAGATATGGCTGCCAAGAAAAACGAGTTGGAAAATTACCTGTATATTGCCTCTCACGATTTGAGATCGCCAATGGTTAATATTCAAGGTTTTAGTCAAAGGATACAAAAAAAATCAGAATACCTGAGAACCGCCCTTGCCCAATGCCCCCTTCCTGAAGAGTTGCAGCACCATTTGAACAAAACAATTAACGAGGAAATTCCAAAGGCCATCGATTTTATCTTATCGAACGTAACGAAAATGGATACCCTGATCAATGGATTGTTGCAAATTTCGCGTACCGGACGGTTAAAAATGGAAATCAGAAAATTGGATATGGATCTTTTGCTGCGAAATATTGTATCAAGAATGAATTATCAACTTTCATCGATTTCGGCTCACGTTGAAATCAATGAACTTCCCGATTGTTTTGGCGATGAAAACCAAATCAACCAGTTGTTCTCCAATCTGATGGACAATGCTGTAAAATATAGGGCAAAAGAACGTTCCCTGAAAATTGAAATCGATGGAAGTGTGAAATTCAATAAGGTAACTTATAGGATAAAAGACAATGGCATTGGTATCGGGAAAGATAATATGCCAAAAATTTGGGATGTCTTTTATCGTATCGATCCCTCTCATGAAGAAAAGGGCGAAGGGATCGGGCTGAGCCTTGCCCGGCGCATTGTCGATAAAAACCGTGGAAATATTTGGGTGGAATCGGTAGAAGGTGTTGGAACTACTTTTTTCGTCGAGTTAAACCGAAAAGAATTCAACGAATAAGAAAAAGCATTTTCAATATGACAAGTAATTTAAAACACAAATACATGGTAAACTATAAAGAATTAGTCATCTTGGTGGCTGAAGACGACGACGGGCATGCCGAACTGATTAAAGAAGGCCTTGAAGAAAATGGTATTTGCAATCAAATCATCCGTTTCCCCGATGGTGAAAAGGTGTGGCAATTTCTCTCGGGGACAGCTAAAGGGCCAACACGCGATAAAAACAAAAATTACCTACTCTTGCTCGACATTAAGATGCCCAGGATGGACGGTGTTGAGGTGTTGAAAAAAGTAAAATCAGATCACGAACTGAAAGATATCCCGATTGTGATGCTTACGACCACCGACGATCCCCGTGAAGTGGATACCTGCTATCGGAACGGGTGCAACGTGTATGTTACAAAACCTGTTGAATTCGGAAAATTTACCGAAACTTTGCGTAGATTGAGCCTCTTCATTCAAATAGTTAAGATCTAATTTTTGCATCAAAAGAAATGAACGATCATTCCAATTTCTTACTTATTGTTGAAGACGACGTCGGACTGAGTGAGCTGGTAGCTGAAAAGCTTGAAGAAAATGGCTTTGAAACAGTTTGTGTACACACGGCTGCAGAAGCCATTTCCTGGCTGAGTCAAAATATTCCCTCGCTGATGATCCTCGATTATAGCTTGCCTGATTTTACTGGCAAACAATTAATTGCCGAGTTGACGCGGAACCTGGAAAGCTTACCCCCGTTCATCGTGGCCACTGGCCAGGGAGACGAACGGGTGGCTGTTGAAATGATGAAACTGGGGGCCCGCGATTACATCATTAAAGATCGTAACTTTCTGGAAATGATCCCTGTGGTGATACTTCGTGTCGATCGGGAGCTCCACAATGAAGCCCGTCTGAAAAAAGCTGAACAGGAACTCAGGCAGCGGGAGTCGTATCTTTCGGCTATAATCGAAAATCATCCCGGCCTTGTGTGTATGAAAAATAACGAGGGGCGCATTTTAATGGTTAACAATGGTTTCGCTTCATTCTGGGGGTTTCATGAGGCTGAAGAAATAATCGGGAAAACAGCCTTGGAAGTGTTGCCACGTGGTTATGCTGAAAAATTACTTGCCGCTGAAACGTTGGTAATCAGGAAAAAGGAACCGGTAATTCTTGAATTACCCATCTTTAATAAGGGGCAGACTAAATGGTTCGTTTCCTATAAATCGCCAGTCTTAAATGGAGGTGGGGTTCCGATTGGAACGGTTGAAATCAGTATCGATATCACCCAACGTAAGGAAGCAGAAGAAAAACTAAAGGAAAATGAAAAGCGACTGCTTGAACTCAATTCCGATAAAGACAGGTTCATGTCGATCCTTGCCCATGATTTGAAAAGCCCTTTTAATTGTGTAATCGGGCTAAGTGAAATCTTGATGGAACAAGTAGAGAACAAAAACCTGGAAGGGATCGGGAAATATGCAAAAACAATCATGGAATCATCACTGCAGGTGATGGAACTGCTTTCAAACCTGATGGAGTGGTCGCGTTCACAAACCGGCAGGATGGCTTTTAATGCCGAGTCCACCAATTTGGATTGCTTTATTAAAGAAATTTTAAGCTTGTTTGCCGAAATGGCTTTTCAAAAAAATATCAACCTGAGTGCTCAGGTTGAAGGCCAATTCAGAATCGATCTCGACAGGGCAATGATCGGTACGGTGTTGCGGAATTTGATCACCAATGCCATTAAATTTACCCCAACTGGCGGAACGGTAAAGGTTTCGGCTTGCGGAAATAAGGAGGGAATAACCGTGAAAGTTGTCGATAATGGCATTGGTATCTCCAAAACAATACAAAACAAATTGTTCAGGATCGACGAAAATTATACTACGCCAGGTACAAACAACGAACAGGGCTCAGGTTTGGGATTGTTGCTTTGCAAAGAATTTGTTGAGAAACATGGAGGAAGAATTTGGATTGAAAGCGAACCCTGCAGGGGGGCTACCTTTTATTTCTCGTTGCCGTTCGAAAGGCAATGCAAAAGCCTATGAGGGAATTTTTAGTTGATTCCCTCATAGACATTTAAGTAATAAGAATAATATAATGTCGTATTTTGTTGTTTATATGCTGTAAAATG
>CAZSIK010000199.1:0-8391 GCA_964606515.1 uncultured Prolixibacteraceae bacterium | reverse complement strand
AGACCTGTACTTTGCAGTTGATTTCAGCAACCAGGTTGCCCCAATATCAAGACGGTGATAATCGGGCATACGATAGCTGTTCCTGTCGGTGAACAAATTGATGATAGTACCTTCTATCACATATTTCCCGGCAGGAAAAGTAACGGCTGTACCGGTATTGTAAACCCATGAAGCCGAAAAGGTCCATTGGCGTAGAGGCTTGTAGAGTGCCACCACCGAAAGATCGTGCAACCGATCTTGCCTGGCAGGATACCATTCGCCACGGTTGATCCCATCAATCTGCCTTAGGCTTCTTGAAAGGGTATAAGAAATCCAGCCGCTAAGCTTACCTTCCTTTTTTTCGGCAAACAATTCCACACCATAAGCCCTACCCCGTCCGTAAAGCAATTCCGATTCAACATTATCGTTTAAGAGCAATTCAGCACCTGTTTTGTAATCAATCTGGTTTTGCATGTTCTTATAATAAGCTTCGGCTGAAATTTGATATTGGTCATTATTCAGATTCCTGAAAATTCCTAAACTAAGCTGATCGGATAACTGAGGTTTTACGTTTTGGCTCGATGGAATCCAATAATCGATAGGGGTTCCCGCTGTAGCATTCTGCAAAAGATGTAGATATTGAACCATGCGGTTATATCCAAATTTAATACTGGTTTGCGGGTTAAAAATCAACGCCGCATTCAGCCTGGGTTCCCAATTAAGATAGGGGCTGAACCAATCGCCATCCTCGTACTCGATAGTAGAAACAATTTCACCGTCTACATCATAACTCCGCTCGACCGAGCTTCCCATCCTGCTGAAATAACTCATACGCAATCCATAACCTAAAGACCATCGTTCCCCAATTTTTTGATCATTAGAAAGATAAACAGCCGATTCGAATCCATTTTTCTGCGAAACTTCAAAAAATTGAGGCTCATTATCGAGGGTTACGATTTCGAGCGAACCGGGTTTAAACTGATACTGATTGGCTTCGAAACCAAAATCAAGGGTGTTGTCGCTATTGGCATACCAGGTAAAATGCTGTTTCAGGGTCCGACCCGAAATTCCCGCTTTCAAATCGAAAGAAAAATCAAGGTCAGTAGCTGTTTTGTAGTTATAATCGTTGATAATCAATGATGTATTACTGAATAGCTTGTTGCTGAAAACATGGGCCCAGCGAAGGGTGGCGACCCGGTTTCCCCAATCGAAACCGAAAATGTTGGTCTTAAGAATATCGCGTCCAAGGTAGGCAGAAAGAAAGATCCGATCCTTCTCGCCAATGGCTTGACTGGCTTTCAGGTTTAAATCATAAAAATAAAGCTGACTGTTCTTAATGTTTTCATCTTTGGCAAGAAGCAGGAAAAGATCGGCATAGGTACGACGGCCGGAAATGAGAAATGAACCATTTTTTCCCAATGGGCCCTCCACGGTCAACCGACTCGATATTAATCCAATACCACCGCTGGCTGAAAAGCGTTTGCTGTTTCCTTCGCGAAGGTGAATATCGAGAACTGAAGATGCCCTGCCCCCGAATTGTGCAGGAATACCCCCCTTATACAGCATTACATCATTAATGGCATCGGAATTAAAAACTGAAAAAAAACCAAGCAGGTGCGAAGCATTGAAAACAGGAGCATCGTCGAGTAGAACCAGGTTTTGGTCGGCCTGCCCACCCCTGACAAAAAATCCCGAACTGCCTTCGCCGGCCGATGCTACCCCTGGTAACAACTGTATGGTTTTAAGCACGTCCTGCTCACCAAAAATAACCGGAATAGCTTTAATATCTTGTGGTTTCAGCTTCACAGTACCCATTTCACTTGAAATAATTTTTTGGTTGCGGGCTTCAGTGCTGACTACAATTTCTTCAATTTCCTCAGTCCGGGGTTTCAGCTTGATGTCCTTCCTCCTGTCCTGATCGAGGGGTAAGGTAAACTCAACAGGTTCGTAGCCAATAAATGAAGCTCTGAAAGTATACAAACCAATAGGGAGACTTAGTGAATAGAAACCATATTCGTTACTAATTGTACCTTTCCCAGGTTCAATTGCGTACAAAGTAGCCCCAATCAGGTCTTCGCCAGTATTCGAGTCGCTTATGGTGCCCCCGATTGAGTATTGCCGGTTTTGCCCAAATAAAAGCATTCCCTGGATAATAAGCAGGAAAAACATGAATTTAAACTTCATTTGTTTAAATATTTCTTTGAAATATATATACAAAATAAAGGCAAAATTGTTGTGCCCATCGAAAGTAAATAGCGAATAATTTGTTCATCTATCTAACAATCAATCGCTTTGTTTCGTGCTTTTTTCCGGCACTGAGGCGAAGAAAATATACCCCAGGCCCAACTCTTTTTTGAACGGAAGAACCGTTGTCCCAATCGAAAATATGGGTTCCTCCAGTCAATTCTTTTTCAAACAAATCAAAAATTTTCTGACCTGTGGCATTGAAAACCGAAAGTTCAACCCTTGTTCTGGTTTGAACTGCAGGAAGCGTGAAAAGGATATGGGTTGTCGATCCCATTGGATTCGGGTAACAGTTTAACTGAAACGAGGAATGCGGATCGTATTCAAAATAAGGAGTATCGGCTTTAAAAGAGTTGAAAAAATAACTTTTCAACGCTTGGGTTCCGAATTCATTTTTTGCTGTAATGTACACGAATATGGAATCCCTGTGCCACCACTCGCCCAAGTTGGTTATGGCGCTAGTATCGGTCTTGCTCAGATTAGGGAAAGATGCAAGTATATCGTGCCGATATTTTACTTCCATGCTGTATTCCTTAGCCCCTAGTGACCGGTTCCATGTAATGTTAACCATACTATCGTTAACAATTTCGCCGGTGGCCGGGAAAATTATTCCAAACGGAAGGGGTTTCGATGCTTTAGTTGAAAAAGTAAGCTGAAGCCCATAGGAGCTTTTTTCCTGATAATAATCCCAGATTTTCATGTTATATACTTTCCCCGGACTTAGCTCGTCGTAAAGGGTATTGGGTAAGCAAAACTGGTTTTTCTTGAGTATATAGTGATTTGAAAAGTCATCACTTCCCTCAATAATAAGCAGTGAGCTATCGGGTTTCAGTGTACTTCCCTTCTGAATACAGGGTAATAATGAGGAAAGAACTTCACCATTTTTCGGGCTTGACACCTCGGGATAACAATTAATTCGGAAGGGATACTGGTTATATCCTTTAGCCGTAACAAACTGACTGTCGGGACCGGCTTCGGCTAAGAGAAAGAAAGAATCGCCATGAAGTTCAGGAACTTTCCACTGATATTGCCCTGAAGCAGTAAACCGTGGACTCATACTGGAAGAACCTAATTGGAGCACTTTGTTTTTTAGCGAATCACAAATAAAAAACGAAAGATGGCCAATTTCGCCTTCCGACTTCCAATCGAACGTCGAAAGCGAAGCGATGGTAAGTTTTTTCCCGATAATCCCAAATTCATCTGCAATGCTGTCGTGGGCATAGTTAACAGTGATTTTTGGATCACCAAATAAGGTGAAGATTTCAGAATTCCAGCGATAGGGGGTTGTATCTCCAAAACGTTCGGCCATATCAAGTAACTCGAAAGTAAGCCTGGCCGAATCGGATGGGGTCCATGTAGAATCGATCGGCCAAATAAACGTATTGCGTCCTGGTTGAACTGCCAGATTCTCGACAACAGTTTGCATGGTATTATTTTGCAGGTCGTTATAGCTAATCTTCAGTTTTCTTCCTATCCCAGTTAATTGAAACTCGATCACGTTGTTTGATTTCCATACAAAATACTCAGAAGGATTTGGTTTTTCGACTGTTAAGTGGTTATTGTAAATCGAAACGAAAACCGGTGCAAGTGCAGTTTCATAAGTATCGGAACTGTTTTCAAGCTTAATCAGGACACTATCTGCATTGATCATGGGTACAGCCCAGCGGTAAAGGCCTGAACGCGCTTCAACATTTTGGGCAATCGGAAGAAAGTCGATTCCTTTGTTAAGAGAGTACAACAAATTAAGCTTATCCACATCTGCCGGAGCCCTCCATTTTATTTCATATTCCGAGCCTCCTTTCAGGTACAAGGGTGTGGTAACAGGTTGCTCCACCAACAAGGGCATGTAGGGTGAAATATCGATTTTTAGTGAATCGAACAAGGCACTTTCTCCTGTTTTTCCCATATTGATTTCCGAATGGTTGTAGCCTTTAAAATGCCTGATTTTTCTTAAATTATGACCTGCAAACGAACCACTCTGAATGGGCACGATCCCGTCGTTCTTATATCCCAACGAGGCTTCCTGGAGATAGGCTGCTGTCAGGAACTCCTCTTCAGTGCCTTCTGGAGAAAGGAATAATTTACCGTCAAGGCTTGCCATATAACAGATCATTCTTTTGTCGAAGTCCCTGATTGTATTTAAGTTTTCCAACCATTCATTCCTTTCCTCCGAATACTTTTTATAATCGAGAAAACTGTCATAATTGTCCCAATGCAAATTGCTTCGGTTAACCTCGTTATATTTTACTTGGTCAAAGGCAATCGATTCGACCAATGCAATGTATATCTTTTGCAGAAAAGGCACTTTTGCATCGCGTGCTGGCCCGTTAGCCATAGGGGAACCATGGTGTGGCGTACCCAAGGTAATGAGCAATTTCACCAAATCCCCACATTTCTGACCCGAGAACCGTCCGTCCTGGAAAGTATATTCACTCATCATCGAACGCGAAACCAGGCCTCCCATGCTGTGTGCCAAAATAATTACCTTCTGTTCATGCATTCCGTTTTGTTCGAGGGCATCACGAAATTGAGCAGCCAATTCATTAATCGGAACTGCATTCGACCAATACTTTACAAGATATGGTTTGAAATTATGATAAAGTAGAGGATCTCCATTGATAAAATCCCTGATATTCGACCACATTGAACCAGAAGGCGAGGCTGGTTTTCCGTTCGGGTTCCATCCATGAACCATGAGCACAGGAATCCTTCCCTCAAGAGGCACCCCATAGCTTGCATCTTCAATAGCCATATAGCTATCGAGTGCCGATGAAACAAACGAACCAAACGAGGACCAGTTCCCTGCCAGCCCGTCCTTCTCGGCGCGGACCCTCCAGGAATATTGTTCCCCTTCATTGAAACCATTAACCTGCAACCAGTTTTCCGTGGTGGTTTTTTCATAACAAATCCCTCCTGTTTTATCGAAAACCTGAACCCGGAATTGAAATCCCACCGAGGAATCTGGTAACTGCCATTCGAGGCTTGCTACCGAAGGAACCAATTCAGAACCAGTTAAAGGATATGTAATTTTCACAGCCCTTTCAAGAGTACCTTCCTCTTTTAAAAGTTTTTCATTTTCGGGGTTATTGGTAAAACCATTCAAAACTTGAAGGTTAAAAAAAATCAATACCAGGAAAGAAAAAAATGTTTTCATGCGCTATTCGTTTTTTGACACAACGAAGTTAAAAAAAATAGGCCGACACGCGACAATAGCTTACTTGTTTTATGTAATCTTGATGAAAACAGATCGTACATTACCAGGCCGTTCCGAGTTTAACACCTTCCGAGATGGTTCATTTCGAATCTCTTTCTATCTTTGTTGCATGGCGAAGACAAAAACCATATTTGTGTGTCAAAGTTGCGGGGTAACTGCCCCAAAATGGACCGGCCGCTGCAGTTCGTGCGGCGAATGGAACACTCTTACCGAAGAAATTGAAGTGCAAAACAAGAGCAAAACCTCAGGTTCTGTTGGCCCGGCAGTCCTGGCAAAGCCGCTTACACTCGACGAGATAGAAACCGGGAAAATGGAGCGAAGCCATACCGGGAGCCACGAACTCGACCGTGTGCTTGGCGGAGGCCTGGTGCAAGGTTCGATTATATTACTGGGGGGAGAGCCGGGGATCGGTAAATCGACCCTGGTACTTCAGGTGGCCTTGTCGATAGCCAACAAAAAGGTTCTCTACATTTCGGGTGAAGAAAGCCTTGAACAAATCAAGTTAAGGGCTTTGCGCATCAAGCATGGACCTAACCAATGTTACTTCGCGAGCGAAACCACCCTCGAAAACATCCTTCAACACTTCGAAGTATCTCAACCCGAACTGGTAATCATCGATTCGATACAAACTGTAAGCGCGGGCCATATCGAATCGAGTGCCGGCAGCATTGTCCAAATCAGGGAATGTACCTCGGCCATCATGCAAAAAGCCAAATCGCTTGCCATTCCTGTAATCCTCATCGGCCACATCAACAAGGAAGGCAGCCTTGCCGGCCCGAAGGTACTCGAACATGTGGTTGATACCGTTTTGCAGTTCGAGGGCGACCACAACCACATGTACCGGATACTGCGGGCAAGCAAAAACCGTTTTGGTTCAACCAGCGAAATGGGAATCTTCGAAATGCGGGGCGATGGACTTCGTGAAGTGGACAATCCATCGGAACTCCTCTTGAGTTCCGACCATCAGGGTTTGAGCGGAACTTCGGTCGCTGCAGCCATCGAGGGAATACGTCCTTTCCTGATCGAAGTGCAGGCCTTGGTCAGCTCGGCTGCCTACGGAAATCCGCAACGTTCATCCACCGGTTTCGACCTTCGGCGGTTAAACATGCTGCTGGCGGTTTTGGAAAAAAGGGCTGGCTTCAAACTGGTAACCAAAGATGTGTTCCTGAACATCGCCGGAGGCATCAAAGTTGCTGACCCGGCAACCGACCTGGCCGTGATCGCCTCGGTACTGTCTTCGAATTTCGATAAGGCCATTCCTCCAGGCACTTGCCTCGCGGGAGAAGTTGGCCTTACCGGTGAAGTCAGGCCCATTAACCGCATCGAACAACGAATTGGCGAAGCAGCCAAATTAGGGTTTCGAAGAATCCTGGTCCCCTCAGCCAACAAGGGCTACGAACATGGAAAAGGGAAAATAGAAATCTTGAAGGTGGGTTCGGTAAGCGAAACACTAAAGCAACTTTTCAGCTGAAATGAAACGAGCATAATTTAATAATCACAAACACCGATGTAAATTCAATTCCATACAGGAACAAATTGAAGTTCAAGGCACAAGTCTTGGATCTAACATATAGACTGTAACTTAAAATAAATATCCGTGTGAAAAATATAATTCTGAGATATACCTTATTTATCCTGGCAAGCAGCCTTCTTTTGTTTTCCTGCAAAAGAGACCCTAAACCTAAGAATGCCCTAAACCGGGAAAAGTTCATCGCGGTACTGGTCGATATCCACCTTGCCGAAGCCATCAACAACGACCGCTTGCGGTATCAAGTTGACACCTTGAAACCAGAATCGTTGTACTTGGCTGTCCTTAAGAAACATGAGGTAACTGAAGAGCAAATAAAAACCACTACCCTGTACTTTTCGCGACACCCTCGCGATTACGACAAAATTTACAGCGAAGTATTAAGCAAGTTAAGCCAGATGAACGAAGAACCCACAAGCACCGACGAGCTTAAAGTAAAATAATGCGCAAAATTTCGGCAAGCTATATCTTTACCTTGAGTGGTCCTTTGCTTAAAAACGGAATTGTTGTAGCCGACAACGAAGGAATAATCAGGGAAGTAATCGATACCGGAGGAATTGTATCCGAAATTTCAGGGCTCGAATACTATTCAGGGATTCTGGCTCCCGGATTTGTGAACATCAATAGCCACCTTGAACTTGTAAATAACCTTCTGCCTGTAGACCATCGTTTCATTTCAAACCTTAAATTAAAAGATATCGAAGAGCTTGAGTCGAAGAGCAATACCTACCTGATTCTCTACCCCAAATCGGATTTTTTCATTGAAAGCCAGCTTCCCGATTTCAAATTGCTTCATGATTCAGGCTTCCCTATTTGTATCGGTACCGATAGCCAAGCTTCGAACCAGAATCAATCGATGATTGAAGAGTTGAAAGTGATCCAGCAAAACTATCCTCTTTCGATACAGGAATTACTGATCTGGTCGTGCAAAAATGGCGCGGAGGCACTTGGAATTAATAACTGGGCCGGCACTATTGAAGTGGGAAAACAACCCGGGATCAATTTAATTTCGGGAGTTGATTGGAATCGATTATTTTTGACCCCGAAATCGAAAGTAAAAAAATTGATATGATGCCGTTCGCGGCCAATAAAATGATTAACCCATGAAAAACATTTTTTTATTCCTAATCGTATTCACACTGATTTTTTCAGGGTGTAAAAAGAAAAGTGCAAACACGGAACACGTACCCATTTCAAAAAAAGAAATGACTTCAACCATTAAAGGAAATTTCATCCAGGTTTTACCCCAAAATCCTGTCGGTGAATATGTTGAAGTTTTCATTAACGATACTACTTTTTTTACCTACAATAAGAACTGGGGATTTTTCGATACCAAAAAATTCAATTACCGAATCGAAGGCGACCACCTCCATTTTTACAACCGTAAACCTGGCACCGGCGATAAAGCCAGGGTGTTAACCTTCCT
>CAZSIK010000198.1:0-8396 GCA_964606515.1 uncultured Prolixibacteraceae bacterium | reverse complement strand
TTATCGCCTTCCTGATTTGGAACCTCTTAGCTACCTGGTGGATATCGAAAGTTTCGATTACCGGAACCTTAATCATCGTTTTTCTCAACTCGCAGCTTATGGCCCTGGTCTTTGTTGGCAGCACAAGAATCCAAAAATATTTAGGACCAATTGCAAGTGGGGCATTTTTACTGACATCCTGGTTATCCTTTGAATATCTTCATTTTCACTGGGAGCTTTCGTGGCCCTGGCTTACTCTGGGAAATGGGATGGCCAACCTGATCGAGAGGATCCAATGGTATGAATATACCGGGGTTTTAGGAGGTTCAGTCTGGATCATACTCTGTAATTTATTGCTTTATAATGCATTTTTTATTAACACTAAAAGACTGTCTTATAAGATTTTACCAATCATTGTAATTATTCTGCCCCTTTTCTTTTCATCGGTGCTTTATCAGAAAAAAGAGATTGCAACAGAAATCATAAAAGTTGGGATAATCCAGCCCAATATTGAACCGGTTCATCAAAAATATGAAAGCTTCGCTCCCGATAGCCAGCTCGATCTGATTATAAAACTGGCCAACTCGTTGAATGGAAATCAGATCAGTTTGTTTGTAGGGCCTGAAACAGCGTTGCATCAGGTCGATGAAAACCAACTGAACGATCCTATTTCAATACAAAAATTAAAAAGCTTTCTGGCTTCGAATAATCCCGATGCAGCCTGGATTATCGGTGCAATTAGCTATAGAAACGTTTCAGAAGATGCAACAAAGAGTTTTGCCGGCCCGGTTTATAATGGACTTCGGTATTTTAATTCTGCATTTTTTGTCGACACTTCGTCGATAAGATTGTACCATAAAGCAAAATTGGTTGCTGGCGTTGAAAAGATGCCTTTTGCCAGAATTTTTTCCTTTCTCGATCACTTTAAAATTCACCTTGAAAAAGAAGCCCACTTGTTTTCAACCGATAAAGAAAATATTGTTTTTCAGCACAATAATGTAAAAGTGGCCCTCCCTATTTGCTATGAATCGGTTTATGGCGAATACCTCGGAAAGTTTGTACGTTCGGGCGCCAACCTGTTTGTATTAATTACAAACGATGGTTGGTGGAACCAAACTCCCGGGTATAAACAACACTTGATGATGTCGAGGCTGAGGGCCATTGAACATCGAAGATGGATTGTACGATCGGCCAATACCGGTATTTCGGCAATCATCGACGATAAAGGAAGGTACGTTAGTCGAACAAATTGGTGGGAACGTGTTGCTTATGTTGGCGAAGCCGCATTGAGTGAGCAGAAAACCTTCTATTCACTCTATGGCGATTATTTAGGGGAAATTTCTTTGTTAACCTGCTTCGTTTTCCTTATCGTTATAATATTTAAAAGAAAGTAGCTGTTTCAAGTATAATATCAGGGTTTTGCCGGTATTCTTCTTCTTTCTGCCGAAAACCGAAACATTTCCAGGGAACAAACCGAAGTTTTCAATTATTTTGCCCATTCATTTCAGTTAAAAAAAAGAGAGCATAGTAGAAATATAATAAATTGAATAACAATGAGATCACATGAAGTAGATTACAAAATCGTGGGACACGATGTGCAGTTTGTGGAAATAGAACTCGATCCGAACGAAACCGTGATAGCCGAAGCCGGAGCCATGTTGTACATCGGACCAGGCATAGAATTCAATTCAAAAATGGGCGATGGTACCGAACCCAACGAAGGCTTTTTGGGCAAACTGTTGAAAGGGGCAGGCCGGATGATCGCGGGCGAATCGCTGTTCATTACCCATTTTACCCACAGGGGATACGGGAAAGGCCATGTTGCTTTTGCCGGTCCGTACCCCGGAACAATCATACCAATCGAGCTGTCGCAATTGGGAGGCACCATCACGGTTCAACGCGATGCCTTTTTATGCGCAGCACTTGGTACAAAAATTTCATTGGCTTTTAACCGCAAATTAGGATCAGGATTTTTTAGCGGCGAAGGTTTCATCCTTCAAAAAATCGAGGGCGATGGAAGGGTTTTCATCCATGCCGGAGGTAGTGTAATCGAAAAAGAACTGAACGGCGAAACCCTCAGGGTCGATACCGGTTGCGTAGTGGGTTTTACCTCCGGAATCGACTTCGATATCCAACAAGCTGGCAACCTGCGTTCGATGGTTTTTGGTGGCGAAGGTTTGTTCCTGGCTACCTTGAGGGGCTATGGTAAGGTTTGGTTGCAATCGATGCCCATCAGTAAATTGGTTCGGGAACTTAATCCAGGTGGGGGAAATCAGCATAAGGAAACCGGAGGTTTGCTCAACCAATTCCTTCAGGGATGATTTTTCCTGAATTATTTATCGTATTTTTGCGATCCTGTAAATCGGCCATCCCAAAGAAAGTCCTGTCTAAAGCAGGACTTTCTTTTCGGATCGCAATTCAACCTTATAGTGAAAATGATTCATTTTGAAAAAAAAATATTATCCAACGGATTGAGAGTTATTGTGCACCATGATCCCACAACGCCATTGCTGGCCCTGAATGTAATTTATGATGTTGGCTCGCGCGACGAAGATCCTGCAAAAACCGGCTTCGCCCATCTGTTCGAACACCTCATGTTTGGAGGTTCGGTTAATATCCCCAATTTCGATGAACCCTTGCAACGGGTAGGGGGCGAAAACAACGCTTTTACCACGAACGACATCACCAACTATTATCTTACCCTCCCTTCGGCTAATATCGAAACAGGTTTATGGCTTGAATCGGATCGGATGCTGCAACTCGATTTTAACCTTAAAAATCTTGAAAATCAAAAAAGTGTCGTCATTGAAGAGTTTAAGCAAAGAAACCTCAACCAGCCTTATGGCGATGTTTTTTCGTTGGTCAGGAATTTATCCTACCAAGTTCATCCTTACCAATGGGCTACAATAGGAAAGGAAATTTCGCATATCGAGAACGCCAGTCTGGGTGAGGTCGAAGAATTCTTTTACAAGTTTTATGCTCCCAATAATGCGGTACTGGTACTGTCGGGAAATGTTCAGCCCTCTGAGGCATTTCGACTGACAGAAAAGTGGTTTGGAGACATCCCATCAAGACCGGTTCCCGTGCGGGATTTGCCTGTCGAACCCAAGCAGTACCAAGCCCGTTTCCATACCGTTCAACGCGAAGTGCCCTACGATGCCCTCTACCTTGCTTTTCACATGGGGGGCAAGCTCGATGCCAATTATTATGCTACCGACTTGATTTCCGACCTTCTCTCAAACGGAGAATCATCAAGACTCTTTCGACGCTTATTGATGGAAAAAGGGCTTTTTGGGGAAATCGATGCTTACATTTCCGGCGACAATGACCCGGGATTATTTATTATTGCAGGCAAGCTTGCCGAGGGAGCATGCATGGAGCAAGCTGAATCGGAAATTTGGAAGGAACTCGAGTTGTTGGGTAAAGATTCAGTATCTGAAACAGAACTGCAAAAAGTGATCAACAAAGCCGAAGCGAACTTGCTGTATTCTGAAATCAGCTTTTTAAACAAGGCAATTGGTCTGGCCGCCTTTGAATTACTGGGCGATGCCGACTTAATCAACGAACAGGCCAAACTGTACCGAAGTGTTACCCTAAACCAAGTGAAACAGGTTGCCCGCAATCTATTCAGAAAAGAAAACTGTTCGACCTTGTATTACCTTAAAAAAGAAAACTAATGCCCAACCGTAAAAAAGCACCGGAATCGAAAAATGTCGAAACCATTCATTTTCTCGAACCCGAAATCGTTGTTCTTGATAATGGAATAAAAGTATATGCATTAAATGCAGGTAGCCAAGAAATTACCAAAATCGATTTTATTTTCGAGGCCGGTTCCTGGTACCAGTCGAAGCGTTTGCTTGCCGGAATGACCAACGCTTTTCTTAATCAAGGTACCCTAAATTGGAATGCGCAACGCCTGGCTGAACTCTTCGATTCGAGGGGAGCCTATTTTCAACCTACCGCCGACCAGCATTATGGAAACCTGAATATCTTGACCCTTAACCGTTATCTTGAAGAAATTCTTTCAGCAACAACCGAAATAATCCAGTTTCCGACCTTCCCCGAGGCCGAAATAACGGCACAATTGGCTAAAAAGAAGCAATTGTTTACAATTGAAAACAATAAGGTAAAAGTATTGGCACAAAAAGCCTTCTCGAGAACTTTGTTTGGCGAAGGTCATCCTTATGCCAATAACAATCGGGTCGAAGACTTCGACCTATTACATCGTGATGATTTCGTTTCTTTTCATCAAAACAACTATACTTCAAAACATTGCAAGATATTAATTTCAGGAAAGCTTGAGGATAAGACGCTTAAATTACTGAACCGGTATTTTGGTGAGGGACATTGGGGGAGTGACCAGCTCGAACAAGAAAAAGATTATACCATCCTTTCCCATCTCGAAAAAAAGCATCGGGTAATTAAACACGGGGCCATGCAATCGGCTATCAGACTGGGAAAATTATTGCCCAACCGTGAAGAAGAAGATTTTTTTGGCTTATCAATATTAATTACCATCCTTGGGGGGTACTTCGGATCACGTTTGATGACCAACATTCGTGAAGATAAAGGATACACCTATGGAATTGGAGCCAATATCATCACTTTTCCTAAGGCTGCCTATCTTTCTGTTTCCTCGGAAGTAGGCTCTGAAGTATGCCGCGCTGCACTCGAAGAAGTGTACCTTGAAATGAAAAAACTTCAGGATGAGTTGGTTACAGCCGGCGAGTTGGAGGTGGTCAGAAATTATCTTCTTGGAGAATTGCTTCGAAGTTTCGATGGCATTTTTGCCATCTCATCCAGTTTCAGGGTATTGCTCGAGGCGGGTCTCGATTATGGGCATTATCTGACCTATCTCGATACGCTCAAGAGTATTACACCCGATGAATTGAATATACTTGCGAGAAAATACCTCAATCCGGAATCAATGTATGAAGTTCTGGCTGGATAAACCTTCTTTATCAACACCCTGTGGAAAAAATAATAAATATTTAGAATCATTCTTATCTCACCTGTACTTTTAAATCAAGGTTAAAAAATTATTTTTGCCTCCAGGAATGAAACAATTGTACTTATACATTGCAATCATGCTGGTGAGCATATCCGGCCTCTCGGCAAGTACTCGCAAAACGCCTTTCGAATTATCTGAAAACTGGGTTTTCGGCACTTCTGGAGGGGTGAGTTATTTGGCCATGGAGCTTAAAAAAGACTTCACCCAAGCTTCGATGGACATGAATTCGATGCCCGATTTGGTGTATTCCTTCCATTTGTACAAGCGTTTCTCAAAAAGGGTTGATTTAGGGCTTCAGTATCGCAACAGCCACTTCAACGGCTATAAAAAGTATTCCTCCAACGTGAACTGGCTCATGCACTCAGAACGGTTTAACAGTTCTGGTTTTCAGTTTATCGGCAATCCTATTTACTACAAAACACAATTGTCGATGTGGTCGGTCGATACCAAATGGAACTTCCTCAATATTTATTCTTTTAAAAATAACTATCTGAATGCCAATTTCTACCTAAGGGCCAATATTGGTCTTTCCTTTATTGGCGTAGAAATGGGGTATAGCGACCCAAACGATTATGTATTAAGCGGTTTGCCTCAACCCATTTATGAAAAAGGACAGGGTAGACAAAAACAACGCGATGCCTATTCTTCTTCCTCTTTAGGGATAGGGATTCATCATCAGATGTCGAGCCGTTGGTCAATCTTTGTTGAATCCTCATTATTGTTTGTCAGTTGTGATTATCTCGACGGGGTTCACAATTATACACTTGTTTCTTCTTCCGATAAACAATTAAATCTTGAAAGGGTTGGTGTTTTCGATACCATCGGACTGTTGCAATTCGGGGTGAATTATCAGTTTGATATCAACCTGTTCAGGAAAAAAAGCAGCAGCCGGAACTGGCAGTTATCGAAAGGCAATTACGACAATGAATACTTTCACGACAAACGCTATAATAAAGTGATCCCCATTAAATATCCCTTCAAGTTCAGGACCTGGAAAGCAGTTAAAGACAAGTAATTCGTTTCTCCTCATAAATTGTTATAAAAGAATTTCCCAATAATAAGCTTACATCAGCAAAAATGTTATTTTTAACGCCCAAATGAAAAAGCTTATTTTCCTTCTTATCATTACGCTGTTTGCCGTAATTTCATCATCCGGCCAGCCCCCAAAACCCCAAAACGAATGGTTGAAAAATTGGGTAATTGGTGGTTCGGGGGGAGTTAGTTACCTTGCCATGGAATTGAAAAAAGACCTCACGCAAACTTCAATGGACATGAACTCGCTTCCCGACTTAACTTACTCATTTCATGTGTATAAACGCTTATCAAAAAGGTTCGATCTGGGTGTCGAACATCGAAAATCCTATTTCAACGGATATAAAAATTTCTCGGAAAAGGTAAATTGGTTAATGCATTCAACCCGATTCAACAACGAGCAAGCTAATTTTCAACCCTATCCGATTTATTATAAAACCTACACCTCGTTGTTTGCTGTTAATGGCAAAGTGAACTTCCTGAACCTTTATTCAAAAAAATACAATTTTCTCAACATGAATTTTTATTTGCGTGGAGAATTGGGCTTTTCCTATATCGGGGTTGAAATGGGATACCGCGATCAGGCCCACTACGAAGGTACCGGGCTCGAGCACCCCATTTACGAAAAAGGGCAGGGGAGGCAACCCCATAAAGATTCATACCTTGCCTATTCTATAGGTTTTGGGTTTCATCACCAGTTTTCACCCCGATGGTCATATTTTACAGAGGCTATGTTGTTCTTTGTCAGCAACGATTATCTCGACGGGGTTCATAATTATACTTTGGTCAACCAGGCTGGCGGAACACAAACCATACAACGTGTAGGAGTCTATGACTCAATCGGGATCTTGCGCTTTGGGATAAATTACCAATTTGACCTTGCACGGGCAAAGAAAAAAGATGGATCAAACCCAACACAATGGACCGCAAAGAAGAAAGGATATCACAACGAGTATTATCTCAACAAGAGCCATAACCGGGCACACAATAACGCTAACCTTCCTTTTGTCAAGTAGAATTTGAAATTAAATCAATCCGTAAATTCGGCAGAGTTCACTCAAACTATTTTCATTATTACCTAAGCCAAGTGTGGCAAAATGTGCTTTAATCGATTCACTGGCATTGATCACCACCCAAGGATGCCCGGAAAATTCTAGCATGTCCAAATCGTTGAAATCATTTCCTATTGCAACAACCTGGGCTGGTTCAATGCCGGTTTCATGGCATATCCATTCCAGTCCATGCCCTTTAGAAACCGATTCAGGAAATACTTCCATCCAAATGTAACGGCCATTAACAGGCGAAGTGGTCCTTATTATTTTGATTTGTTCACATCGCGATAATAACTTACTCCTCATGCAATCAAAAACCATTTCATCGTTGGGCAAGATGCACATGAACTGCCCTAAATCTTTGGGTAATGATTCAGGATCAAGAAGGCTGCAATCTGTTGCATGTCTATCGATGTACTGGCTAAACTCAGGGCAAAACATCCCCCCCTGGTGAAATAAAAAACGGTTGTTATTTGGTATGGGCTCAAAAGCCATGAAGTTCACTTCTTCATTCAGCAAAACATTAAATAAACAAGCTCTTACATCAGGGCGGAATTGCCTGTTAAGAAGCATACTTTGTTTTTTCCAATCGAAAATTCCGCTTCCCGATGAAAACACGATATAATCGAATGGCAAGTCTTGCTCCAGTACCTCGCGCACCTTGTGCAAACTCCTTCCTGTAGCTGCCACTTTGATAATATTCATATTACCAAGCATTTTCAATGTTTCTTTATCCCGATCTGATATGCTTTTATCGTCGCGCAATAAAGTTCCATCCAAATCAGTGGTGACCATTCTTATTCTATAAGGATTCCTTTTGTCCACCTGTTTTATCTATCGGGTTAAAAAATCGGATTCTATGGCCATAAAAGTAGGGGATTTTTAAGAATCAGGAACGACATGAAATAAAAAAAACTGACAAAATAGGATTCGCCGTGCCAAATCGACAGCAGCCATACCATGGCATAGGCTTTGAAAAAGACGATACCCGATAAATTAGATTGTTAACTTAAAAGATAAAACCATGTCGAAAGGAAAAATTGGCGTTACCAGTGAAAACCTCTTCCCCATTATCAAAAAATTTCTCTATTCCGACCATGAAATTTTTCTCCGTGAAATTGTTTCAAACGCAGTCGATGCCACACAAAAGCTAAAAACCATTGCCTCAAAAGGAGGATATAATGGTGAAGTTGAAAACTTAAGAGTCGAAGTAAAAATCGATTCACAGGCAGGAACCCTGACCGTATCCGATCGAGGCATTGGAATGACCGCAGGGGAAGTTGAACGCTACATCAATCAAATTGCCTTCTCGGGGGCCAACG
>CAZSIK010000197.1:0-8469 GCA_964606515.1 uncultured Prolixibacteraceae bacterium | reverse complement strand
CGTGAAAGGGGATAATTTCAAAAAAGGAGCGAAAGTCTTTTTAAAAAATAATCATTAGTTTTAGGTTAAAAAAGCGATATGATTTTACCATCAGAATTGATAATTAATCCCGACGGAACCATTTTCCATCTTCATTTGAAACCTGGTCAGGTTGCCGACACCGTTATCCTGGTTGGCGATCCGGGTAGGGCTACCCTCATTGCCGAATTTTTCGATAGCATCGAGTTTAAAGTAGAACACCGTGAGTTTAAAACCTTTACCGGGATGTGCAAGGGGAAAAGGCTTACGGTTCTGGCTACAGGAATTGGCCCCGATAATATCGATATTGTGGTGAACGAGCTCGATGCCTTGGTGAATGTTGATTTCGCGAGCCGGGAACCCCTTCCGCAAAAGAAGGCATTGAACCTGGTCAGGATTGGGACCTGTGGCAGTTTGCAAGCCGAAATTCCGGTCTTTTCCTGGGTGATTTCAAAAAAATCGCTTGGATTTGATGGACTGCTGAATTTTTATGCGCGGCGTGACGAGGTTTGCGACCTGGGTTTCGAGTCGGCTTTTGTACGCCACTGTGAATGGAACCCTCAATTGCCTGCTCCCTATGTAGTGGATTGCTCCCCTTATTTACTTGAAAAAATTAGTGGTGAACAAACAGTAAAAGGGGTAAATATATCTGCGCCCGGGTTTTATGGGCCTCAGGGCAGGGTAGTCAGGTTGCCATTGGCCGACCCCAGGCTGAACCAAAAAATAGAAAGCTTCTCTTATACGGGCCACAGGATAACCAATTTTGAGATGGAAAGCTCGGCTATTTACGGTTTATCGGCACTCATGGGGCACAGGGCTTTAACTATATGCCTGGCCATAGCCAATCGGGTTACCGGTAAAGCCAGCGCCGATTATACCCAAGCCATGAAGCAACTTATTGATTATGTATTGAATAAATTAATCGACAAGTAGGCTTCTGAAAATTTGATAATCTTAACTTAACCAATAAATAGTTATGAACCCACTCTTTTCAATCTGGATTTCTCCGATAAAAACATTTGAATACTTAAAGACGAGAGACAATGAGGATAATCGTGACATGATTAATGTCCTATCTGTATTAATCGGTATTGGCATGGGAATTCCCTATCTTAAGAAATCTTAAAAACAACAAAATATCATTCTGTTGTAAGTTTGGTTTTGGGTCTTATTTTTCTGGGAGTTGTTGGAATTTTGGTTGTTAAATTTCTTTTACCACTGGTTTATTGGGCAATAGGCAAAATGTTAAAGGGAAAGGCAAGCAGGGCTGAAGTTCAGCTGCTAGTGGCTTATTCTTCAATTCCTTATTTGATTTATTTGGCTATTGGTATCATCTTGATTCTACCAGCTTTTATTACCCAAGACATTGATTTAGTTTTTTACCGACACCCATTCACCTATTATGTAATCTGGATTTTTGCCATAAGAAACTTAATTTTTGGATTATCGTATTTCAATAAATTTTCCTACCGTTTTGCCTTATTGAATGTAATTATTCCTGTTTTCATTACTGAGTTGGTGCGATTGATCATTACAAATTGGATATTTTAATTGGCTCTAAGGACTCATTTGTTGCAAGATTACAATCGAAAGGCTTATAGCTTTGGTAAATAATATTAGAATGAAGATAATTTTACTTACCTTTGGCGCTGTATTTATTGGGCCGGTATCGATTGGCCCGTTATTAATTAGTTTTTATGACATTTGAAGATTTAGCGTTAATTGACCCTATAAAAAGGGCCATAAAAGAAGAAGGTTATACTCAACCTACCCCGATTCAACAAAAAGCAATTCCTGTTTTACTTGAAAAAAGAGATATCCTTGGATGTGCACAAACCGGAACCGGGAAAACCGCGGCTTTTGCTGTTCCCATCATTCAACTCTTGCATGAAAATAAGGGGTTGAGAAAAGGAAAACGAAGCATTAAAGCCCTGATTGTTACCCCAACCCGCGAACTGGCCATCCAGATCGGCGAAAGTTTTTCCTCGTATGGACGGTATGCCGGCCTATGCCACACCGTAATTTTCGGAGGGGTATCTCAACTGGCACAAACCCAGGCACTGCATCGGGGCGTTGATATTCTGATCGCCACCCCGGGGCGTTTGCTCGATTTAATGAACCAGGGTTTTATCAACTTACACTCGATCGAATATTTTGTGCTCGACGAAGCCGACCGCATGCTTGATATGGGATTTGTTCACGATGTAAAGAAGATCATAAAAGAACTTCCGCAACAAAGGCAGTCGTTGTTTTTCTCGGCAACCATGCCTCAATCGATTACACAACTGGCCGATTCGATTCTGAATAACCCGGTTTCGGTTTCGGTTACCCCGGTGGCTACCACTGCCGAAACTGTAAACCAATCGCTTTATTACGTGAGCCGCGACGATAAACGAAAACTGCTGGTCGATTTGCTCGATGACGAAAAAATCAATTCCGTGCTGATCTTTACCCGGACCAAATATGGGGCCGATAAGCTATCGCAAATGCTCAACAAACGGGGCATTAAATCAGAAGCACTCCACTCGAATAAGTCGCAACAGGCGCGGCAAAAAGCCTTGGGTAATTTCAAGAAACAACAAACCAGGGCCTTGGTGGCTACCGATATAGCGGCACGGGGCATCGATGTCGACGACCTTTCGTGCGTGATCAATTTCGAAATTCCCAATATTTCTGAAACCTACGTGCACCGGATTGGGAGAACCGGTAGGGCTGGAGCTTCGGGAATGGCCATCTCGCTGTGCGATACCGAGGAAGTTCCTTACATCAGGGACATCCAAAAGTTAATTGCCATGCGCATTCCGGTGGTTACCGACCACCCGTATTCCTTCGCAGTGCCTGAACCTACAGCTAAAGCGCAGCCCCAGAAGAAAGAAAATCAAGGCATGAGAGGTCCAAGAAGCAATACAAACAGGATAAAACAATTTAGGTATCATCCTCAATAATACAAAAAAGAAGCCGTCACGATTAAATGACGGCTTCTTTTTTTCGGGAAAGATTACAGGGCGATGGGGATTCCGCTGTAAAAATCAAGGATTTTTGTGCGGAAAATGAATTCGTACTTGGCCTGGATCAGGTCCGATTCGGAAATGGCCAGCCGGGTTTTTACATCATTGTATTCTACTGAGTTGACCATGCCTACATTGAATTTTTCTTCGGTATAACGGAACGATTCAAGCATAGAGGCTACAGCAGCCTGGTTGGCCTTGAAGCGGTTAAACGAAGCCTGGGCATTTACATACACCTGTTGAATGGTTTTCCTGAGCTCTTTTTTCTTCCCGTCGAGTTGCAACTGTTGGTTCATAATCTGCAGCTTCGCGTTCGAGATATTGGTTTTGTTCTGAAAACGGTCGAAAATGGGGATACTAAGGTTTAGCCCGATGCTTTCACGATGGTTTTCTCCTATTTGGTCGAAAAAACCTTTTACATTGGCTTGCGAACTACTGAAATATTGGTCGTAGAATCCGGCCGATGCCGACAGGGTAGGTAAGGCTCCACTTTTGGCAATGTCGAGCTGGGTTTCGGAGCTGAGCAATTTAAATCCTGCACTTTTGATTTCGGGGCGTGTTTCTACTGCCTGATCGTACACCGCTGAAGCCGTGACTAACGAAACTTGTGCCTGAAGTTCAGGAATTTCGGGTACCACGATGTCGAGCTGGTCGTAGTTTTCGAGCTCAAGCAATTGGGCAAGGTTGAGCAATGCCACCTGAAGGGTATTTTGCCGGTTCACCAGTTCCAGTTTCTCGCGCGACAACTGGGCTTCGATTTCCAGCAGGGCTCCCTGGGCCAACTTGCCCGATTCGATGAGCATGGAAGTTCTCTCGATTTGTTTATTGGTTTGTTCGATCTGTTTTTCAGCAGCTTTAATCATTTCCTTGGCGAAAAGGATATCGAGGTAGGCTGAGGCTACGGCCAGCGAAAGGTCGTCTTTTGCTTTTTGCAGGTCTTCGACACTCGATTTCAATTCATATCCTTGTTTTTTGATCGCATTTTTCAGTGCTAATCCATTATATAGAAGGACTGAAGTGTTAGCCGAAAAGCCGGTATTGGCTGAACGGAAGTTCTCGTAGGTGTTTTCGATGGTCAACGAGCGGCCAAAACTGAAGCCTTGCGAAACATTCGCGCTCAGGTCGGGCAAACGGTTCATTTTCGACTGGTTGAGCAGATTGTCCTGGTACTGGGTGTTGATTTGGTATTGCTTGATCATGATGCTGTTGTTCAAGGCTTGCTCGATACATTGTTGCAAACTTAATTTCTCAGCAGCCTGTGAGCTGAACATCCATAAAATAGCTAAGACAGTAATCAATATTCGTTTCATGGTTCCGTGTTTAAAATGTTGGCTTAGCTTTTCTTTTTCTTTAATTCCTTTGGGTCAATTTTTTCAGCTTTGAGCTTGCTTTCTAAGTCGATCCCCTTGAGTACTTCAATGTTGATCCCGTCGGAAAGGCCCAGTTGTACATACCTTTTCTCGAATTTTTGCGAGTCGGTTTCAATTTCGACGTACGACGAGTCGGTTTCGAATTTTACCAGTGCTTCGCGCACCACCATCACGCTGTCGCGCTTTTCAAGCACGATGCTGGCATTGGCGCTGTAGCCCGATCGGATGAACTGTCCTTCCTTTAGGTTAACGTCGGCTTTGATTTCGAACTGGATGGCTCCGTTTTCTTCTACTCCTTTAGGGGAAAGATAGGTAAGCACGGCATCGAATTTTTCTTCGTCGATAGCGCCAATGGTCAGGATGATGTCCATTCCTTCATGAATTTTACCCACTTCAGTTTCGTCGACTTTACCCTTGAAAATCATATCTTTCATGTCGGCAACTACAGCGATTGTGGTACCTGCATTGAAATTGTTGGTTTGGATAACCGAGTTGCCCACTTCAACAGGCACGTGCAAAATCATTCCGTCGATGGTTGATCGGATGAGTGTGTTGGTGGCTTTAGCTGTTTTTTGGGTAACCCCTTTCTTGATCAGGTCAAGGTTGTTTTGTGCGCTTTCAAGTTCCTCCCGGGCTGTGTTGTGTGCCAGTTGAGCTTTCTGATATTGCTCGTAGGCAATCACTTTTTTCTCGTACAACTCGTGTTGACGATTGTAATCGATTTTGGCATCTTCGTAATTCAGTTGGGCCCGGTTTAACCTGCTCTCTGCATTATTCAGGGTAACCATATCGGGAATGATTTTGATCTTGGCGATCACGTCGCCATTACGCACCATTTGCCCTGCTTCGAGATACAGTTCCTCGATGATGCCCGAAACCTGAGGCTTGATTTCAACTTCCTTCCTGGGGACAACCGATCCGGTGGCGACGGTTTTTTTGACAATGTTGTCGACTTTGGGTTTTTCGGTTTTGAATACATCTGGTTTTTTTTGAGACTTGGAGTACAGGAAACCGAAAGTTCCTATAAATACAAGTACCAATAAGATAATTGTAAAGATTCTGAAAAATTTTTTCATGGCAAATTAATGTTTGTTGTTTTTTTCTATTGATTTTTAATAGGTTATTCAGCGCGAAGTGCATCGATTGGTTTGATGGTTACGGCTCTTCTTGCAGGGATTAAGCCTGCCAAGGCCCCTGATATAATTAAAATGATGAGGCAGGCTACAGCTACACCAAAGTTGATTTCAGGATTTTGAATGAAAATCTCACTTCCATTTTCTGCAGCCTTTTCCAAAATAAAATTAACGCCTTCGAGCAGGATCATCCCGGAGAACAGTCCGAAATAGCCGGCAAAAGTGGTCAGGAATACGCTTTCGAGCATTATTTGGGTAATTACCTTTTTGGGTGTGGCACCAATGGCCCTCATAATGCCAATTTCCTGTGTGCGTTCCTTGATGATCACGAGCATGATGTTGCTTACCCCGATAACTCCTGCAAGCAGGGTTCCGATGCCGACAATCCAGGTAAGGATTTGGATGCCAATAAAGAGAGCTGAAAATTGTTTGAATTGTTTTTCGAGGTTGATGTGCCCCACTGCTTGAACATCTTCAGGAGCAACTGAGTGACGTTCTTTCAGCGCGGCAATGACCTTTTCCTCGACATGCGAAGCCGAATAGCCTTTTTTTGCTGTGATGCCCATCATAAAAACCATGTTCCCATAATTGTAGGCTACTTGCATGGTCGAGAAGGGCAGTATAATACTTTCTTCAGTACGTCCGTTGATGTTGATGTTCGAGATGGGTTTGATGATCCCCACAATTTGGTAATACACTCCGTTTACCCTAATATATTCGCCAACAGGCTCTTCTTGCTTGTCGAATATTTCTTCTACAATTTTTTCACCTACAACGCATACTTTTCTTTTCTGAAGGAGGTCTATCTCGTTAAGCCATCGGCCCTTGATGACTTCGACAGGGTCGATTTCGATCCATTCCGGGTAGTCGCCTTTAATGTTGTATGAGCCTGTGCGCTCGCCCCTTACCGTGTTGGGGCCACTTCCGCCCCCGCTGAAAAGCCTGGGCGAAACTATGTTGGCTTCTTTGATTGAAGTGCGAATAAAGGTAACATCTTCGTTATTATAAACCCATTGTCGGCCCCTTCGGAAGCCTTTGTAGGGTTCGCTGGTCCTTTGGGTCCAAATAAAAAATGAATTGGTAGCTACCTGGCCCACTCCTTGCGTAATGCCTCTTTCAAGTCCTTTACCAGCACCGGCCATGATCACCAGCATGAATATGCCCCAGAACACGCCAAAAGCGGTAAGGAAACTCCTGAGTTTGTTTTTTTTCAGGGTACTGATTATTTCGTTCCAACGATCAAGGTCAAACATGGCTATTTTATTTACTTGTATCTTGTTTAAATTTATTCATCGCGAAGGGCCACAATGGGCTGAATTGAAGCCGCCCTCCGGGCGGGGAAGTACCCGGCCAGGGTGCCGGCACCTACCAAAAGAAACATCGCACTGACCGCGATTTTTAAATCGACTGTTGGGTTCATGAACATCTTTATTTCTCCCTGATCGCCGTTAGCTCCGACTGGCCCTTGTGCCGACTGCTCCATCATGAAATTGACCCCTTCCATGATCGATATTCCGAAGAACATCCCGATGTAGCCAGCAATCGAGGTAATCAAAATCGATTCGAGGAGGATCAGCCCAACTATTGAACCCGGAGTAGCTCCAACGGCCTTTCGTATCCCTATTTCTTTGGTCCGTTCCTTTACCACGATGAGCATGATGTTGCTGATGCCCACGATTCCTGCGATGAGGGTTCCAATGCCAATAAGCCAGACAAATATTTTAATTGCCTGAAAAATTTGCATGGTTTCAACGTAATTTTCCAATGAATTGTAAATGCCCACGGCACGCTGATCTTCTGGGTCAAACTGATGTTTTCGGGCCAGAAGGTTGCGGATATTTTTTTCTATTTCCTGGCTTTCCTTTTTGCTTACATTGGTGGTGGTCAGGGCCAGGTTATGGATGCGGTTGCCTGCATTAAAAAGCCTTTGCGCGGTTGAAATTGGAATCAAGCCTTGTCGTGTCCCTTCCCGGGGATCCAGTTCTTTATATACCCCGATCACCTGAAAAGGAATGCTCCCGATTTTTACGAACTCGCCAACAGGATCAGTACCTTTGAAAAGTGCTTTTTGCATTTCGTCGCCAATAACAATCACTTTACGTTCCGACTCAAGGTCGTATTGGTTGAGGAAACGCCCTTGTGAGATAATCAGTTTTTCAATTTCGAGATAATCGGGGTGGCACGATTGGGTATTGTATTCACCATATTCGTTGCGGAAGGCGTATACCCGGTTTCCGATCCAGTAACGGGCTGAAAGTAGGTCAATGTTATCCATCTTTTTAATTTCCTCGTAATCGTCCATCGTGAATTGGATCCGGCGCCCCTGTTTGAAGCCCTGATAAGGCATGCTGGTTTCGCGACTCCATATCCACATGGCATTAAGAGCATTGCCTTCGAAGTTGGAACCCACCCCGTTGCTAAGTCCGTTTCCTGCCCCCAGCAGGATCATCAACATAAAAATTCCCCAGGCAATGGCAAACCCGGTTAAAAAAGTACGAAGCTTGTTTTTGCTGATGGTACTGAAAATTTCCTGCCATTTATCGAGGTCAAACATAATTATAACATTTGCAGGTCTTTGGCATAGTTTTGTTTGAACGAGGCAAGGTCCCCGTTACGGATCATTTCACCGATGTTCCCGTCGCGCAGGCGAATGATTTTTTCGGTCATGGCAGCAATGTCGTGCTCGTGGGTAACGATAATGATGGTGATCCCTTCCTGGTGAATTTCTTTCAGGATTTCCATCACTTCGTACGAAGTTTGCGTGTCGAGGGCTCCGGTGGGCTCATCTGCAAGAATGATCTTGGGTTTCGAGATCAGGGCACGGGCAATGGCGACCCTCTGCTTCTGGCCCCCAGAAAGCTCGCTGGGCATGTGTCCGGCCCATTCCAATAATCCCATCCTTTCGAGATACCCGAGGGCAGTCTTATTTCTTTTTTTTCG
>CAZSIK010000196.1:0-8480 GCA_964606515.1 uncultured Prolixibacteraceae bacterium | reverse complement strand
CCGCTCCAAACTTTCACAAAGTGGGTCTGCGCCAGCAGACCCACCGAAAGGGTTAAAAATGAGAACAGTAAAACTGTTGTATAAAAAATTTGGGTTCGTTTCATGTTTACTTGTATTGTCAGTCGGTTATCACGATTTTTTTCACCATCCCGTTTACCTTGCAGAAATAAGCCCCTGCCCGGGTATTGCCCCGTTGCCAGGTGAAGGTGCTGGTTCCCGGGTTGGTCCCCTGGTAAACTTGAGCTACCTTACGACCTGCCACATCGAAAATGGCAATGTTGAGCTCCCGGTCGGCAAGGTTTTTCATTTCTATGGTCAGTTGCTTGTTGAAGGGGTTGGGATAGCATTCGAAACCAGCCTCGTTTTCAAACTTAATATTGGCAGTAAGCAGCGAGAGGTCAACAAAGAGCGAGCCGTTCTGAACAAAGACCTGTCCTTCACCAGGAGTAAGTTGTATTTCCCTGCCCTGGCGCAAAAGCTTCAATACTACCGGATGGCCCTCGGTAAACCCATTCAAGGTTTTCGACAGTCCATCGTGGGCTGTGGCCACCAGCGAAACCTGGTTCTGCACCAGGTTTGCAGGCGAAAGCGAAAGCGCCCCCACGCAAAGGGTACCATCGAACACCGCCACTTCATCACCAGCATTCAAACCACTATGGGCAATATTATATAAATTAATATTCATCTGGTTATACCCATTGCCTGTCCTGCAAGTCCTGTAAGTCCTGCAATACCCCCCCTGCAGATCCTCTGCTGAAATCACTGCCGACTTCAGCGCAGGCTCTTCAACAGTAAGGGTACAAGTCGAGGCAACATTGATTTTATACCCCTTACCCGGAGTAAAGTTGCCAATGTTGTTCACCCATCCGCCAAAGGCGCCCCAGTCTTCGATGGAGGCACCTGCCTCGTTCATCACTTTAATAAGATTACCAGCATCGATCAGAGCCTGCACGGCATCCTTGGCATTTTGTGCCGCTTGGGCAGGGTAGCCAATGATGTTCCAGCCGGCATTGAGCGGGATATCGAGCGGAAGCACTACGGCGGTTCCCTCTACCGAAAGGGTACAGGGCGCTGTAACGTTTATCTTGTAGCCTTGGGTAACGGCCAGGTTGCCGATCGTGTTCTGCCAGCCTCCGAAGGTACCCCAGTCTTCGATAATCTTGCCTGCTTCATCCATCACCTTACGCAATTGTGAGGCAGTGATCAGCGGCTGCACGATGTTTTTCAGGTTGACATCAGCCGGAGTTACATTCGAAGAAAAGATATTCCAACCGGTTGTCAGCGGTATTTGCTGTACTATGGTCGAAACTGCTGTAAGGTCAATAAAAGCTGTTGCGCCAATGGCGAACTTGCCATCGGAACTCCAGGCAGGATTGGTTGTATTGTAGGTGGGTGTAACCGGACTGAACTCTTTGCCCGCACTCTGATCGTAAAACTTGTAAGTAATGTCGTGGCCAACGGTATAGCCATTGCCTGAGCCATCGTTGCGCGATACGGCGATGGGAAGCACATTGGTCTGAGAGAGTGGGGCAGTGAGTACCCCAACCCCAACACACAAATTACCGTCGAATACCCCAATTTCATCGCCTGCTTGTAAGTCCTGCAAGTCCTGCAAAGCTGTAACCACATTCAAATTCATATGGTCTACCCCGTTGCCGGTCCAAACTGGGGTAAAATGTTGTGTTTCAATAATATTCAATATTTTTACATACACGGTATCCGGCTGCGAATTGCTTGTGCCGTCGTTTACAACAAGTGTGAAGCGTAACATGTTGATTTCGTTAACCTCCGGGGCGGTAAAGGTTGGATTGGAAACAGTATCCGAGCTCAGTGTGATTCCAGTCGAGGCAGTCCACAGGTAGGTAAGCGGCTCGTTGTCGGGATCCGTCGAGGCAGATCCGTCGAGGGTCACTATTGTACCTTCGTCAACAATCTGATTCGGGCCAGCGTTGGCTATAGGCGCCTGGTTTATCGGGCATCCGGTTCCATCCCCTTCGAATTCGGGAGAATCATTATTCCCGTCGAAATCCATTACCTTCCAGTTCCGGTTATTGGCCAGGGTGGTCGAACAGGTGTTCATGCCCGGATTGGAACCATTTGCCGAAAGGGAACATTTAATATAGATATTTCCGTTTCCATTTCCTGTATTGTCGTGAAGCGAGCGGAACAAATCATCCAGCGAACAGGCATCCAACAGGTTCCCGTGACAATACAAACGGTTGAGGTTGGTGAGGCCTTGCATGCTAAGCGAGGCTAGCAGGTTTTGCGCGCAATTGATAGAATAGATATTTGTATTGGTGCTGAAATCCAAATTGGTCAGGTGGTTGGCTTCGCAGTTCAGATCATGTAATGAGGTGTTGTTCGAAAGGTCGAGTGAATCTAAATTGCAATCCTGACAAATTAGTGAGTACAAATTCCAATTAATGCTTACGTCCAGATTAGCAAGCTGATGGTTCATTCCTATATCCAGATAGCTTAAGTGCGGATTGTAATGTAAATTTATTTCCCTGATTTGATTGGCAGAGCATTTCAACCATTGAAGGCCTGTGCATTGGGTAACATCGATTGAATCGAGTTGCATCTGTTCACAATTCAAACCATTTAGAAATTCAGCATAGATCTTTATTTCAGCATGGTCGGAAGCGCAAGTCCCGCTTATTTGTGCCAGGTTAAAAATCGACTGGTTATAAATTTCGTAATTCACCAATACCCCATTGCCCCAGTCGACCTGTATCTGGGAGGGAATATTGCAACTAACCGAAAAATAAAACTCGCTTCCCGAGGCTTTAGTGGTACGCATCATTACAGCCAGCGGGGCGTTATCGGGGGTCACCGTGACTTTCATCTCGGCCGATTGGCTATGGGTTCCGTCGCTAACCGTTAATACCAGGCGATAGTATGTTTTCAGGTTCACCGATGGAGCAGTAAATGTGGGGTTCGGGGCAGAGGGATCGTTCAGAACAATTTCCTCTGGCGTAGTCCACGAAAAAGTGAGCGGCGTTCCATCCGGATCGTACGATTGGCTTCCGTTTAACTGAACCTGGGTATTTTCCTGTACAACCTGGTCGGGGCCCAATATGGCAAAGGGAATATCGTTGGGGTTTTCCGATTGCACGATTACAACAGTGGTGTCGGGGGCCGATTGTTGTATCCCGTTATCGACGGTTAGGGTGAAAACCAGTGCTTCGGAAGTTCCCACTGTGCCCAGTATGTATTTCGTTTGGTTCAGTCCGTTGGCCGAGGTAACCAGAAGTGAATCACCGCCTTGGATCAGTTCTTTTAGGCTTTTAGGCTGACCGGTGGTTCTGTCAATCAAGGTTAAAGTTTGTCCTGGATTGCCCTTGATCAGGTTATTGAGGAAAATCTCTCCATTTGTACCATGGGCAATGCCCCCGATCCGTTCATCGAACGAATCGCCTTCGCTGACCAGATAAACCGGGGAAGTTACAGTTGACAAGATTACAGTAAAATCGTCCATCTGGTGGGTGCCCAGGTTGGAGGCAAGCATATCGATATGCTGAGGCCAACTGTATCCTTTATTGGTGTAGTATTGATCATTATAAATCTGCCAGTCCGAATCTTCGGGATTGGTGCCGAAAGAGGAACCTAATGCAGTATTGCCCTGACCTATTGATGATTTTCTTATAATCTGGTAATTCTGGTCTATTCTGGTACCGGCAATGTACCAATCGGCTGTATTGCCCAAACCAAAGGCATCAATTAGCTGAAAATCGGCTGGATCGATTGCTGGTTTAATTCCAAGACATACAGAATCATTCATTATTTTATATAGATAAATATTACCAGAAGTCCATAAATTATAAATTGAATTAGACGTTCCATTTTTAAAAGTGCCATTAAAACTGTCGTCGGTTGGTTTAAATTGAACATCAGCTCTATTAAGAAGATGGTTGGCATTGGTTAAGTTACTGCCCCCAATGGTAAATACTTGTTTGGGACCAACAATTGACGATATGGATGGATCATCGTACAATAGGGCTGGTTGGAGCAGCCAATCGTTTTTTTCAGACCAGATTTTGCCTGGAACATACTTTTTATAACGGTTTGACCAATTGACAGAATCGGGCTCACTGTATAGGCTGATGGCATCAGTAGGGCTATCGATGGTGAATACCAACATATAGTGGCTTAGATCAATTGGTTCATTACCCGGATTGACTACTTCAATAAAGGTAGTCGACCAATATGCCCTGAACACCACTTCCGAAATAAAGGGTTCGGTGTTGATGACTTGGGAGGAAAACGCGGGAGGAGTAGGCTCACTTTCATGGACCTGGCTTTTTTCAACAAGTACCGGAGCCGTAAACGTAGGTTTTTGGGCAGTATCGGAGCTGAGCTCAATCCCCTCGGGGGCAGTCCAGTGATAGGCGAGGGGCAGGTTTCCGGGATCAGATGATCTAGCTCCATCGAGGGTAAGCAGACTACCCTGGGGCACGGTTTGGTCGGGGCCGGCGATGGCAAGGGGGGTGAACTCGCTTAAAGGAAAGCAGGGATACCCTTTCCAGGTTGGGGTGGTGAAACCTGAGCTGGTTGAATTATAAAGTATTTTGAAATCAGAGTGAGTTTTAGAGAAAACCACATTCCCAAAAGTTCCTGGTGCATTCCCACTGAATAGGGCCATTTTTAAGGAACTGCACTCATAAAATGCTGAGGATCCAATTGTGTCTAACTTTGACGAGAAGACGACTTTATGGAGAGAAGTACACTGGAAAAAGGCCGATTGGCCTATGAACTGCAGTTCCTTAGGAAAATCAAGATGGCTTAATGTGCTGCATTTATAAAATGCATTATCGCCAATTTTTAAAATATTTTGAGGGAATAGAACCTCCATTAGGTTACTGCACCCCCCAAAAGCAAATTCTTCAATCTCCTTTAGACTATCGGGTAAAATTATATTTTTCAAAGATCTACAGCCACTAAATAATTCTTTTTTAATTATTTGCAGTTGCTTCGGTAAGTAAATGGTGGATAAATCCAAACAATAGCTAAAGGCGCTGTTGCCAATCTTATTAACCGAACGAGGAAGGGCAAGTGCTTTTATTCGATGGCAATGAAAAAATGCACTGTCACCAATCTCTGTTAAGTTCGCTTTTATTTCCAAATCTGTAATAGACTGACAATCATAGAATGCTCTTTTGCCAATGGTTAATACAGAAGTGTTGTTTAGCTTGTCAGGAATTACTATTTTGGTTTTATTGCCTATATATTTTACTATGGTTCCGGAAATCGAATCAAAAATAAAATAGGTTTCCGGTTCAGGTGTTTTAATGTTAATAATCAAATCGTCAGATGAAATATTTATTCCATCGCTTACTTCTAAAGTAATGGTTAGAAGAGTATCAGAAAAGAATTCAGGGACTGTAATCCAAGGGCTAATAATAGTATCTGCACTTATAGTTATTAGGGAAGGCACTTTCCATGAATAGGTTAGCGGAAGACCACTAAAGTCAAAGGATCCGTTCCCGTTGAGTTGAACGGAGCTATGTTCATTAATTGTAATGTCTTTCCCTGCATAAGCGTGGGGTTTATTATCTGAAAGTGGAAAGCATGGATAATTGTTCCATAAAGGTGTAGTAAAACCTGTATTTGACTCGTTGTACGTGATGTTGAAATTTGTATTGGAAAGTGTAATAATAAATACATTATTTCCAAAAGTAATTGGGGCATTCCCCTCGAAATGAAAATGAATTAATTTCTGACAATTTCTAAAAGCATAATCTCCGATTGAAACAACTGATGATGGAATCTTTAAGGTCACAATATCCCTGCAATAAAAAAAGCTCCAGGCCTTTATTTCGGCAACTGTTGTAGGTATCTCATAATCGTCAACCAAGGTTATAGGTGCCTGGATTAAAATAGTTTTTTCTTTGTTGAACAGGATCCCATCCAAACTCGAATACATTGGATTGTTTTCATCCACTTCTATCCCGTCTTTGCATCCGGAAAAGGCCCTATCTTTTATTGAAACGATAGTAGAAGATACATAAACTCTTTCCAACGATGGACAATTGCCAAAAGCATGTGTTTCAATTGAAGTTACTGATTGTGGTAAATTAATTCTGGTAAGCTTCTGGCAATTTAAAAATGAATAAATTGGTATGGCATCTTGTCCATAACTATAGAAAAGTGGGGTAGAATAAGGCCCTTCTGTACCTTGATATGCCAAAATTTCCACATCATCTATGTTTACATATTTGAGTTCAGGCAAACTATCCCGCATCGTCTTGAAATCCCTGGCATCGATGGTGCCACTGAGGGCAAGGTAAGTCATGGTATCGCGAACCGATTGGGGCAGAAGGGCTGCCAATTCTCCAGCAGTAACTTGCAAGGGCATTTCAAATGGGTTCCCAATTTCTACAATATGCTGAAAAGTATTCCATGGGTCGGTTGCCTCATAGGCAGTTTTGGATCCATAAGGAACATAAAGGATACAAGTATTTTTGTCTACAAAGTTAAATACATCAGCGTTAATGGAAACTGGTATTTCTCTATGAATGATAATGCATTGTAAGGTGCTGTTCCCGAAAAATGCCCCGTTACCAAGACTTTCTAAACTTGCAGGAAGTTCAACTAGAACTAGTTGGTGCAGGTTTACAAAAGCCCAGGTACCTATGTCTGTAACACCTTCGGGTATGTATAATTTTTTTAGGAAAGGATTTCCCCCATCGAACGAACGGGCCGATATCTTTTGAACCCCTTCCGGAACATGATAAACTGTATCCATTTTGCCATTGGGGTATTGGATTAGCTCCGGTAGGGCATTGCTGAATAAAACCCCATCTATTGAGCTGTAGTGCACATTGTTCCCATCAACTGCGATGCTGCTCAGTTCACAGCATTGATAGAATGGGGTCGGTCCTATATAATTTACCTGAGCTGGAATTTCTATTTCATTGATATTGGTTGTAGCAAAGGCTCCTTCCCCAATATATTCCAGTGCAGGGGGTAGGGCAATGGTGTTGAGTCCACTCCAGCCAAAGCCCCTGTACCCGATTTTCTTCATTCCTAAGGGCAATTCAACAGTGTTTAAGTTGCTGCAACTCAGAAAAGCATTCGACGAAATACCCGCTAAATTTTCAGGTAAGTCAATTGAAATCATGCTGGATTTTCCGGAAAAAGACGATTCGGGAACTTCGTTTTCAGCATAAATTTTAAAACTTGCCACAGTACCATCTGTGCCCGAATAAGTTACAATCATTGCCCCGTTGATGTCAAGATGGCTTAAGCTGTTCATGCTGTCCCGCAACGTTTTAAAATCCCTTGCATCGATGCTGCCGGTAAGGGTAAGATGGGTTACTGTGTTTTTTTCTTCCGGGCTAAGGGCGGTCGACAAGGTGCCGGCTGTACTTTCTATCGTTTTCGATACTTGTGCTTGCGTCCCAAAAGTGATGAATAATCCTAAAACGGATAAAGCAATTTTCCCCAGGTACATGTGCGGTTCCTCCTCTGTGTTTTGATAATAAAATCTTGTAAAATAAGCATAAAGATACCGTTACAATATATTGATAAGGGTACCAAATTTTTAAAAATCATGAATATTGCATTTTTTAACATCAAATCATGGTTTTCTTACACGAATTGATTAAAATGGTACATGAAGTTTTGTTGGTTCTTCTTGCGCTGCACGATTAAAATTTTATTTTTGTAAAGGCCAACTGTACGATCAAACCAGTTTATCCATGCGTCTTTTTTTCCTTTTGGCAGCGCTGATACCCTTTGCCTGTTTTGCCCAACCCCGGCTCGACAAGCACTTTTCGTACAGGCTTTATTCTACTTACGATGGTCTGGCTCAATCTCAGGTCAATTGTATGATTCAGGACAGCAAAGGCTACATCTGGATTGGTACCAAAGGCGGGTTGAGTCGTTACGACGGGGAATCTTTTCAGAATTTTGTCGACGAAGAGGATGCCTCCCGTGTGAATGTCATTAATATTATTGAAATTGATGAGGGATTTTTGCTCAATTCCAGTTCCAAAATATGGAAATTCTCTTACGAGGAGGAAAACCCTTCAAACTGGAAATTTGAGGACATTGCTTATCCTGAAGATTATTTATTCCACAGCATCGACTTCCATTTTTATAATCCCCCCGACAGCTGTCTTTATCTTTTTAACGCGGCAAAACAAGATTATAATGTTGTCACCCGCGACCACATCCGTTTTAATCTCGTTACCCATCAAACCGATGTTCTTCCCATGCAGCATAAGGAAATTAAGTTTAAAGCGAAACGGGAGGGGTGCCCCATTCTTTTTACAAGCGATTCGGCTTATGTTTTTGATAACCAGGTCGGGGAACGCATAAAACTGCCAGGCTCCTTCGATGCTTTTGCAAGCGATCCTTCCAATTCAAGCATCCTTGCATACTCAAACAAACAACAAAAGCTCTTTCGGCTCGCTGATAATTATTCTCAGGCACATGTTATTAACCACTTTCCTTTGCCTCTTTTTTGTAAAGAGCCC
>CAZSIK010000195.1:0-8494 GCA_964606515.1 uncultured Prolixibacteraceae bacterium | reverse complement strand
AAACTGGAAGCGCATGTATACAAAAAGCAGTACGGGGCTATTTGCACATGCGCATAAGCATTCGCATCATCATCCTCATCATCATGCCGGAGAAGCTGATGTTTGAAAATATTCTATTTGTGATGCGGTTTGCCATTATGCTTGTTGCTTTTTTGTATTAGCAAACCTAAAAAAAAACCAGGACAAAAAAATCCTGAATTGGTAAGAAAATTCCAAGTTAAAGATTTCTTAACAAATAAGACAAAGATATCCTATATTAACTTTTCCTAATTCGATTATTTGTCGGGAGTTGTAAAATCGGTAACCCAAACTTAGAAAAGAAGTGGTTTAAAATAGAGCACTTCCGTTTCAAAGTCGATATAGTTGTAGCTGGTAACTTTAACCACCATTTCAAAGAATTCCGGAAAATGGCCATAATCACGGTTAACCTTTGTCTCGAACCCTGAAATCGATTGGGTGTCGGTAATAAAATGAGATAGCCCCTTAATTCCCGATGCATGAAAATCGCCCATCATCGAGAGTATGGTGTGGTTCAAACCCGGTACTTTTACCAGAAAGGCATAATCGATATAGTACCCGTTCACCTTTTCAGGCACACGAAGCACCAGGCTGTCGGTTCCTTTATCCACAACGATCACCCGGGGATTTGTGCGCAGCGATATCGATGATGGTTCAAGAAACTTGGTGAAGAAACCAAACGAATTGATGTTTCCAATGAAAATCTGGTTATTCCTTTTTACTTCTTCAATCGGAGTTTCCGATAGTGTTTGAAGGCGGATTTCAATATCCGACTTGGAAAAGAAAGAGATGATGTCTGGAAGGGGCCTTAAGTTATTCGTGGTCAGATAAGGGTAATCCAATTCACCAAGCTCAGTGTTCGGGATAAAAAAATGGTTGAGCTTTCTTTCAGCAAGATCCTGGATTGAGTTGATTGAGATGTCTCTGATTATAAGGTTTTCGTTTAAACTGTCGTTGGCAGCCTGGAAGAAAAATGGATTGCCAAGGGTGATGTAAACCGGTTGTTTGCTTTTCAGATAACTATTCCAGACCGGATTGATAACGGGCTTGGATCTGAATTCATTCCGGAAAACCAAAAAAAGGTTGAGCATAAACGAAATAGCCAACAGCATATACAGCCCTATTTTGCGATTGGGTTGTTTTAAACTTTTCCCCTTTTTTTGCCCATGAACATCTACCTTCAGCGAATAACAACCTTTTGGCAAATCAAAAAACAGCTCGTCTTTGGCCCCTTCATTCTGGTAATATTTTTCAAGAAGTGCCCTCAGCTTGTAAATGCTGACCCTGACAATGGTGTCTTCACCAGGCAAAAAGGTTTTACCACGTTTGAAAAAATCAAAAGCAATGTCAATCTCTTTTAGGTTTCTTCCCTCTCTGGATGCTTCATAAAGAAAGCACAGGAGGTTTTTCTGAACCTCCTTATTTAAAAAGGTATGACTGTTGAGTATTTTTTCAAGAAAGTGGGAAGGTTCGGTCGATCTTTCCATTGCAGCCCGTTTATTATGATTTAGAATCCTTGTAAAGATATTGTTTTTACTTGGGTTCACCTTGAGTTAACAGGAATAACAAGGTTACTTTAACTGTTATTCACCTGAAAATGAAATAACGGGGAACTACCTTTCGACAAAAACCGGCAATCTGGATTTTAAATGTATCTAAATATAAATAATCAGACCCAATTTTATCTTATGAGAAAACCAATTAAAAACTACCGCTGGCGAATTTTGGCACTGCTGTTTTTTGCCACAACCATCAACTATCTCGATCGAAGTATCATAAATGTGTTAGGTCCCACTCTGCGTAACCACGTTTTTTTCTGGACCGATCAGGATTATGCCAACATTACCATCTCATTTAAAATTGCCTATTCTATCGGACTTTTGGTCATGGGTAGCTTCATCGACAAGTTCGGGACCAAGGTTGGTTACACGGTATCAATTGCCATCTGGAGCTTATTTGGAATGTTGCACGCCTGCATCACCCAATCAATGGGATGGATAGGATTTGCTTTGGCCCGAATTGGCCTGGGGTTTGGTGAATCGGGTAATTTTCCGGCAGCGGTTAAAACGGTGGCCGAATGGTTCCCTAAAAAAGAACGCGCGCTGGCCAATGGACTTTTCAATGCGGGATCGAATGTGGGAGCTATCCTTGCTCCGCTAGTGGTTCTGCTGATTGTGTCGAATGAAGGGAAGCGTTGGCAATTTGCCTTTCTGGTGACCGGGCTGCTCAGTGCTCTATGGATTTACTTTTGGCTTAAAACTTACCGCAAACCCGAAACCCATCCTAAGCTATCGAATGATGAACGGGTATACATCAACAGTGACTCGGATCCCGAAACCAAAGAAAGAATTCCGTGGCGGAAATTGCTTCAGTTTAAAGAAACCTGGGCTTATGCCATCCTAAAATCAACCGACGCGGTTTGGCTCTTTTATATCTTTTGGAGTGGCTTTTTTTTAAACCGTAATTTTGGTCTCGAGTTGAGTGGCCTGGCTTTACCATTAATGATCATCTACCTGACTGCTGACGTTGGAAGCATTTTTGGTGGTTGGATCTCCTCACACCTGATCAAAAAAGGTTGGACGGTGAACCGCTCCCGGAAATTAACCTTGCTTATGTGTGCACTCGCAATTCTACCAGTGATTTTTGCCCCTCAAACCCACAACCAGTGGATTGCTGTGGCGCTGATAGCCCTTGCAGCCGCTGGCCATCAAGCTTGGTCTGCTAACGTTATGACCATTGCTTCCGATATCTTTCCAAAGAAGGCCACTGCCTCAGTAATTGGTATTGGGGGAATGGTGGGGTATGCATTGGGAATCATTACCGACCTTTTGCTTGGAAATGTGCTGACCCATAGTGGATCAATTGGCTACACTTATGCCTTTACCTTTGCCGGTTCGTTTTACCTGATTACCCTGATGGTGGCCCATCTGATGATACCCAAATTTACGCCTCCCGAAAATCACCAAAAGTAAGGTCGGGTAAACAAAACTATTTTACCGGCTTCTTTCGGGTCAGATCGACCAAGCCATTAATAATAGTCAATGGATGTGCCGGATTACCTGGGATATAGAGATCGATCGGGTATTTCGAAAGGAAACTTCTGTCGATTGCTGGGCCGTCGGCAAACACTCCGCCGCTGATGGCATCAGTTCCGGCCAGCACAATGATTTTGGGATCAGGCGTGGCATTGTAGCAAATCTGCAGGGCTTCGGCCATATTTTCTGAAATGGGACCGGTAATCAAAATACCATCGGCATGGCGGGGCGAGGCCACAAATTCGATCCCGAAACGGCTCATGTCGAACTGCACGTTGTTGGCGGCATTCAATTCCCACTCGCAACTGTTGTCGCCGGCAGCTGAAACTTGCCTGAGTTTCAGTGAATGGCCCAGTACCCGGTGAATTTCTTTTCTAACAGTGGCGGGATTCACCTCAACAGCATGATCTTCACCTTCTTTTATTATGAGTCGCTCGCGTTCGTTGGTCGATATTTTGTAATCGGTAGTAAAGGCGATTTTGTTTGGAAAAGTTTTGGCACACTCGCCGCAAAACGTACATTTCCCCAAATCGATGCTTACGGGTGCAAGCCCAATAGCGCCGGTGGGGCAAAGCTTCTGAAGTTCAGTTTCATCAACCTTTTCGCGGCTGATCACAGGTCGTCCGCGGAAAATTCCGGGAACCTTTGCCGTGGTAACATCGGGAATAAACTGTTTCCCCTGATGTTTTACTATTTTACTATTTTCGAAAGGTTAAAGCTCTTGTTGCAGATGGGAAAATCGGAAATCTCGTTATTACGGACCGACAAAGCCAAGGCCAGCCAGTTGTGGAACGAGGGATCCTTGATTTTGTAATGCATCAGTTCTCCCTTTTCATCGGTAATGGCGCAATGGCATATTTCACCCCGCCACCCTTCAACAAGAGAAATACTAAAGGCATTGGCCTGGGGCTGCTTCATGGGCTGAGGCTGCCCGATCGGTTCAGGTACATTTTTAATCCAATTCCTTATATAGCCGATCGACTGCCTGATTTCATGTTTACGAAGCTGGAACCTGGAATACACATCGCCATGGTGTTTAACAATGGGTTGATGGTCGAGCGTGTGGTAAAGCATCGAGGGGTGCGATTGGCGGATGTCGCGTATTAGTCCGCTCATACGGGCAGTCATACCCACAGCACCTATTGATAGGATGTCGTCGTGCGACACGATTCCGGTACGTTCAAACCGAGAAAGGGTGCTGGGCAATTTTGAAATTTGTTCGACAATCTCGTTGTAATCGGGTTCGTAGGCATCAAAAACTTCATTTAAACGGCTTGCCAAAACAGGGGTAAACGGAAATTGATTGCGTAAAGGACGAATCAGTCCTTTTGAAAGCCGGTTGCCTCCCCATTCCTGCATAAAGTTAACCATGGGGGTGCGCAACCTACCCAGCACCGAACTGCCCAACTGGTAAGCCACATCGGTGCAGAGCGCGCTAAGGTCTCCGGTATGGATGGCAATCCGTTCCATCTCGAGGGCCAGGGTGCGGGCAAAAAGAATGTCTTCGGAAGGTTGAAAACCGCAAAGGCTTTCCCAAACCGAACTGAATGCCGTGGTATGGCCCACCACGGTATCGCCGGCAATATTTTCGGCTAAGGTGGTACGCTGAAACAGGTTCTTTTTATCGAGGAACAGTTGTTCGATTCCCCGGTGCTGAAATCCGAGCTGAATTTCGAGGTGAAGGATTTGTTCGCCGTTACAGATGAAGCGGAAATGACCCGGTTCGATTACCCCGGCATGAATTGGCCCAACGCCTACTTCGTGTAGTTCCTCACTCTCGATCGAGAAGAAGGGATAGTTGGCGATGGTTTTCGACCGATCGGCCCGGTTAAACGGGTAACGTACCGGTTTTAGCCAGGGATGATCGGTGAACTCAATTCCGAAGTTCTCGTGGATCTCGCGTTCAAATTTTTCGAAACACAAATGTTCCTTCGTCAAAGAGGGTAAACGGTCGGAGGCTTTTACCCTGCACGAAGAAACCAGGATGTCGTGGCTCAGGTCGTCGGCAATACAACCAATCAGCCGGATGCCGCCGTTACTTTTAAAACCAAAATAGTTCACACAGTGCCGTTCAGCTTTCCCTTTGGTGATCTCCACGATTTCATCAAAAAAATCGGGATAAGCTAGCTCAGGAATGGAGGTAAGGGGTATGGCCTGGTTATTTTTTATTTTAATGTGCTTCATATCAAACAGGTAAAAGAAGTATACTTTCCTTAATTAACTCAACAAAAATTGCCGGGGGATTCAATCCCAAATACACGGCTAAAGCTAGCAGGATAAACTGGGTGGCTGATTCCCATGGAGAGATTCTCGGGACCCGTGTGTCGTCGAATTCAACAGGAGGGATGAACAGGATTTTAAAGATATTCTTCCCGAAGGCCCAAATAATCATGGTCAACAGCAACAATACCAAAACCAGCACCAGGATTTGATGGGCCTCAAAAAGTGAACGGAAAATCAGGAATTCGCTCACGAACAGTCCTGATGGCGGCATGGCTGTGGCGCTGATGAATCCGAAGAGCAGCACCAGGGCCCCGGCCGTGTTGTATTTGAAATAGTTGCCCACATGGTAGAGGCTCTTGTTCTGAAAAACCCTGTAAAGCTGGGTAAACTGGAAGAAGATGCTCGATTTTACAAAGGCATGAAGGATGATGTGCAGGATGGCCGCATAGTAGCCAATGCCTCCAGCCGCAACGCCCAGCATCACCAGGCCCATGTGTTCGATGCCCGAGTAAGCAAACATCCGCTTGATGTTTTTCACCTTGATCATGTACACTGTCGACACAAAAACCGACAGGAAAGCCGCGATGCCGATTACCAGATTGGCCCAGGAATACAATTCGGTGTTCGAAATGACAACATAAAACCTGAAAATCCCCACAAAACCAAGGTTCATCAATACAGTCGAGAGCAACGCCCCAACGGGTGCAGGGGCTTTATCCTTGGCATCGATGCCGGCAGTAAACATAGGCACCAACCCGAGCTTGGCGGTAAAACCGGTAAAGATAAACAGGAAGGCCAAACGCAACCAGTAAGGATTGAGCTTAGAACTATTGCTCAGCAGGTTGGCATACGAAAGGTCTTCAGATCCGGCATGTTCCAGCGCGATGCTCAGGAACAGGATCCCGATAAATACAAAGGTGATGCTGATGGCACAAATAAATACATATTTCCAGGTCCCTTCGAGCGCCAGTTTATTCCGGTGATGGTAAATCAAGGCCGAAGCGCTCAACGTGGTGATTTCGGTAAAGATCCAGGTCACAGCTATGTGGTTGGCCAGATATCCGGCGCCGATGGCGGTGATCAACAAAACAATTGAGCCATAGTAAATGGAACGGGTTTTTGGCGGGGCTGGCTGGTCTTCGAGGTAGATGTGACTGTGAATCATGGCCGGAATGGCAATCACACTCAGCACCACCAACAGCAATACCCCAAGCGAATCGTAGGTAAAGTATTCCAGGTCGGTACTCCTGAGATTGTTCCAGGCATAGAGGGTCAAAGTCCATTGCAGCACCAGAAAAAGGCTCAGCAACCCGAAGGTAAGCCATTTGTTCTTGCTGAGGTAAAGGGCTATGGCTATTGATAAGGCTCCTATGAGGTATATTCCTATCATGGTCTCACTTTTTTCCGGTTAATAATCTTTTAAATTGGTCAGCTGGTCTACATCCACATCTTTAAACACATCGCCGATTTTGTTGAGGAAAATACCCAGGATCAACACACTCACGAAAATATCGAGCATAATGCCCAGGTTCACCAACATGGGCATCTCGTTTCCCACGGCCAACGACAGTACAAAAACACCGTTTTCGATGATCAGGTAGCCCATTACATGGGTTAGTATTTTACGGCGGCTTGCAATGATGTACAAACCCGAGAACAAGGTCGAAAGTGCCACCACGAAAAACATTTTGTCGAGATGGGAATCTTTGATGCTGTTCGAGAGCAATACAGTTGCCACCACGATTCCGGTGGTGATCAGCAGGGAAACAAAATTGGGCAAATAGGGCTCGGCTTCACGGGTAATGTTGTTGCGGCGCAAAAGATGCCTCAGGAACAGAGGTACCGCCACTGCTTTAAAAACGATGGTTTCGAGCAGGATCAGCACCAGGTTCAACGTATTGATCTCCTTCAGTTGAAGAAAGGCCACGAAAAACAGCAATACCCCTTGCAAGGCCAGCACCTTCATATAGGTCAACATCCGGTTGGCTATCGCGATGTAGAACAGGGTAATAATGAAGACGATAAGAAAAACGTGTATCATTTTACTTTGTATTATTCCGGTTAATTAAATTTTCCCATCAACAGCAAAGCCCCGAAAAAAATCAGCAGCGAAACCGAAGTTAAGGCAACTATAAATTGCGCATTGTGGCTCATTCTGAAGCGGGCCATGAACGATTCGATCAACCCCACCGAAACGGCCATTAACAACTGTATGGCAAAAAAGAGCGGAATCGAATATTGATAATCGACCATGCCCACGAACAGGTTCACTATTAATGCGCCATACATGGCAAATTTCAGGTATCCGGCAGTGAGGATCAAACCCAGGTCAAAACCGCTGTTATCGAGGATCATTACCTCGTGCACCATGGTGAGTTCGAGGTGGGTTTTGGGATCGTCGATGGGCATACGGCTGTTCTCGATCATGGCAATCATAATCAGTACAAAAGTGGCCAGTGCAGCCAAAGCATAACTCACGTAAGAACCAATATGTAAGGCGGCAAATATTTCGTGGAATGAGGTATATCCCGTCAGCAGGGCAAACGAGCCCATCAGGATAAAGAAGGCTGGCTCGGCAAACATCGAATAAAGCGCCTCGCGGCTGGCTCCCATGCCCTCGAAACTGCTTCCGGTATCCATGGCCGACAGGATGCTGAAAAATTTTCCCAAGGCAAGAACATAGGCAAAGAAGATAAAATCGCCGTTAAAACTGATCAGTCCTTTCGATTGGCCAAAGGGAACCACCAACAAAGCCATTACAATCGACGCCATATACACGGTAGGGGCCAGCTGAAAAATAAAGCTCGTGGTTTCGCTGTACACGGCTCCTTTCTTGAAAAGACGGACCACATCCTTAATCGGCTGCAAAATACCCGGACCTTTACGGCCCGAGGCCAGGCTCTTCGTACGGATCACTATCCCGGTGAAGAAGAAGGCCGCTATAAGTATCAATAGAAGGCTTAACATGCTTATAATTGTTTTAAGAATTCAATGAAATCAAGAATTAGCTCGTACAACATCGGGATACAAATGACCGAAATGATAAAAATGATGCCGTACAAGATCGAAAACTGAAGCTTCCCGTTGTTTAAAAACAGGAAGTGGCTTAAAAACCGCTTGTATGCCCTGATGGGACGGTCGATAAGGCTCCGCTCAATACGGTCGTAGGCATGCGATTTGAAGCCAGCTTCCGAAGGAAAAATTCCGGTAACGGCTTT
>CAZSIK010000194.1:5132-8503 GCA_964606515.1 uncultured Prolixibacteraceae bacterium | reverse complement strand
ATCAGAAAGGTAAACCGGAAACGGATACTATTTGTAAGTTTTGTTCTCCCAAATATTGATGACATACTTCCTTTTGAAATTAAATTTGGTCGTTTCCAAATTTATAAAAAAATCAAGCATTGGAGCAATAAATCTTGAATCTGCCTATATTATTCAAGAGAATGGGGTGTTTACAAATGAACATGCAAAAACAAGTATAAATCCTTATTGGTTTTCCTTGTGTTGATGATTACCTTATCAGGTTTCAGGTTTTAATATTAAAGACGAATTATCTCCGAGCTGGCCCCTTTTACCGACAAAAATTCTATAACTTCATTAAAATTACTAAAATTAATTTTGTTTTCAAGCGTCGTCAACGGCATGCCTTCAATAATCAGCACTTTATATGTATATTTATTTTTTGGTGCCTCGGTGTTGTTTATTCCATTATCGACCCACTTAATTGTAATGTTAATCTTCCCGATAAAGGCATCGAAGTCCATGTACTCGACATTTCCGTTGTTCATCCAGGTATAAGGTAATTGGTTAAAGCTCCTGTCAGCGCTAAGCTCGTTTTTGAGCATGTAAACCAACACAGCCCCATCGTAAAAAACATCCCCGGTTATTTCAGGAACATCAAGGGTGGTCATAAAACCGTCGACATTGCCTGTCCAGTCCGAGGGATCAATATCATAAATTGCCGATCCCACATTGGCATCTTTTCCATCGATACCATCCTCACCCTTAGGACCAACACAAGCAAAAACAAACAATCCGATAAGCACAATTGTAAAAAATAAGTAAATCGTTTTCATGGCATTACAATATAAGTTCAACAAATAATAATTATTGTAAAACTTATTTTACAATAATTGAGCCAATAATTTTAAGATTGAAAGTCAAGAAAAGCATCGATACAAAAAATGAATCACTTTCCCTTTACCAATTTCCTGATACTTAGCTTACCATTTTCAGATTGAATCCTTACAACATAAACTCCCAGGGTGAATTGTTGAATCGGGATTACCCACTGAAGCGAATTTGGTTTGGAACTATACACCAGGTTTCCGGCTATATCAAAAATGGTTAGCGCTTCGATTGGTTCATTGCTCATGACCCTGACCAAGTTTACTGCCGGATTGGGATAAATTTGACATTCGAAAAGGTTTACTGAAGGATATGTACTTGTTGAGGTCATTACCCCTCCTTCGTTTTGCTTTTCAGTGATGTGGGCCACCAACGAATTCAGGTACACTTCCAGGTTGGTATATACCCCATCAAGGCTGGTAAGTTTTGAATCGGACTCATTGTTCGGGTCCAAGCCTTTAGCTGTTTCCCAATCATCGGGCATACCATCATTTTCGGTATCCTTGGGTGCTTCTTTTGAGTTTAGGGTAGGCCAGGGGCTCCAACCTTCGCCGGCACCGGCTGGTTTAATGTCGTTTTGGCTGTCGATGATGCCCCATTTGGGATAGGCTCCCGAGTTGAGTGTTGAAAGCCCTTTAAAAGCAGCCGTGCCCTTGGTGGTTTCGTCGATTATCCGTGCATCATGACTGTCGCGAGAGAGGCTTGCACCGGCAAAAGCCAGCACCTTCTCGTAAGCCTGCTGGGCGGTATGGGTAGTAACCCCGCCACACGCAAAGGGTTCGGAAGCTTTCAAACCGTCCTTTTCAGTTTGGCTCAGGGTACCATATTTAGAGTGAATCTGATTGTATACCCCATAGATCCAATTATCGGCAGTGGCATTGCTGCAAACGGTGGCATCGCTTCCCGAGCTGGTCGATGCATCAACCACATTTCCATTGATATAAAACTGGCCCCACACATTGTTTATGGGATAAAACCCGTCGGATGCAGGCAAATTAATTTTTTTATCGATGGCAAGGATCCTGCCCCTTTTTGCCCCTGAATTGGATGCAGTACCTGGCTTATAAAAATTATTGACCATGTTGGCTTTCATGGCTTCCGCTCCATAACATCCTTCGCCGCTCCCATTATAAATCACATTGTTGCGAATGTCGGTCAACTCGTTTTTCTGGGTTTGGGTTGATGGGCCCAGTCGGGGTGTCCGGCTGTCGTGATGGGCCATCAGGTTATGGTGAAAGGTGGCGTTTGTTCCGCCCCAGATGCCCCCGTAACCATGAGCGCCTTTGGTATGCCCCGACAGGCGAAGGCTTTCGGAAATGATGCACCATTGAAGCGTGGTGTTGGTATTGCCATAAATGGAAACACACTCATCGGTGCTCCAGCTCATCGAGCAATGATCGATTATGATGTTCTTTTTATAACGGCCGCCCAGGGCATCGGCACCGTCGGCATTGGTATCGAGGTTGTCGCCCATACGGAAGCGCACATAACGGATGATGATGTCATCGGCACTTAGGCTTACAGGGAAGCCCCCGATGCAAATCCCGTCGCCCGGTGCACTTTGACCGGCAATGGTGGTCTGCCCTTTCGAAATGCTCAAGTTGGCTTTTAGCATAATGGTACCCGACACCTTAAACAGGATCACCTTCGGCGAAGCCTGGTTCAAAGCCCAGCGCAAAGTGCCAACAGCCCCGATTCCATTATCTTCAAGCGAAGTAACATAGTACACTTTTCCTCCCCTTCCACCAACAGTATGTTTTCCAAAACCTTCAGCACCGGGAAAAGCAAGCGGTTGGGCCATTGCCGGAACCAATCCTAAAATAAACATCCAGGATGTAAAAAAATTTCTCATATTTAAAAGATGTAATCTTAACTTAAATACAAGTGTCACATCATTTGCTATTACTCTTAAGAAACAATATTCAAACCCACCCCTACCCCCTCCAAGGAGGGGAACTGGTTAGTGCATATTTGGAGTTTTGTTTCATTTATTATTTACACCGTTTATCCGGGGTAGATTGCTATTGCCAGGACAAAATTCAGCCTAATTTAAATTTTCCCTTAATACAAATGGATTGAAGTGGGTGAAAAAAATCCCGGCAGGAAACTACCGGGATTTTTCATTCATCACTTATTCACTTAAAAACCCTTCCATTGTTTTAAGCCCAGGTTGAGTGGGGGTTCGCCCTTCATCCCGAGGTTTTTCCACATCACGATGGCAGCGCCTAAAGCGGTGGAATTATCGATTTCCGAAGTATACACCGTTTTTTCAGGATACAGCATGGCCATCAGGGGCACGAATATCGGATTGCGGGCAAAACCACCCGAGATATAAATAGCCTTGGTATTGTCGGTGGCCGGAATAACCAGTTCAATCGACTTTTGCAGCAACAAGGTGAGGTCGATCACAAAGCGATGATAAGCTTCAAGGTAAGAAACAAATTGGCTAAGGTCGGCACTTTCATCGACATACTCTTCGGGAACCCCGTCTTTAAAGAATACCGTTTGCTCTTTCAGCATCGTTT
>CAZSIK010000194.1:0-5122 GCA_964606515.1 uncultured Prolixibacteraceae bacterium | reverse complement strand
TATTCTATGAGTGCTTGTTGTAGTAACTTTATAGCTCTTTTTGCATCGTTTTCACCCATTCGCCATTGGCTTTTATCCGTTTGTACTCGTCGGATGGCAAACCAAAATGGGCAGCAATGCGCGAGGCATTCACATCGTGAATATGCCCGAGGAACAGCCTCGACGATTTCACCGGGTTTCTGCTCACGCTCATGTAACACAGTGTATCGCTTTTCAATTGCGAAGCAGTAAGCGGTTCATCGTTGAACGGGTTCATATTGATACACCAGGTTCCGGTCGAGATCAGAAGGAATTCCTCTTTACTACCCAGAATATAGGGCGCAAGTGAAGCTGAACTGTCGTGAATCCCGATGCCTACCTTGATTTTCTTTCCGGCAAAGGCCCCCTCGTACACAGTCGAATTATCGATGGGTTGGGGAACGGTAATTCCTTCATCGGCCAGCCAGGGATGATATTGCTTGTTGTCAAAATCCCAAAGGGCGGTATGGCAACCTATCGAGGTATATTCCGAATTCACCTTGCCGGTTAGCAGGTACGATAAATATTGTGGAAAGTGGAGCACATGTTTTACTTTCGAAAACACTTCCGGACGGCACTTTTTCAGCCAATAGGCCTGAAGTCCTGAGTTGAGCATGTTTTCGGTAAAAGCCGGAGAGGCAGTCCTGCGCGAAAACTCGTCGATTCCGCCCCATTTCTCGTACAGCGGGTCGATTAACCCCTTCGGCATTGGTTTCAGGTAATTGTACGCGGGGGTAAGCCGTTTCCCTTTTTCGTCGAGGTACATCAGGGTAGCCCCATAGGTCGAGAAGTTAACCCCCAGCACGTTGTACTCTTTGCTGTTGGCCAGTTGCTCCATTGTAGTGCGGATCCACGACTCCATGCGGTCGATGTCGTCGCACTCCACCCCATCCTCGTCGGTAAGGGTAGGCATCCGTTCCTCGTGTTGATAAACCAGTTGAAGCAACTCGTCGAACAACAATACTTTTTTATTGGTTTTGCCGATATCGAAAACGGCGATTACATTCTTCATAATTAAAAAAGTCAGTGGAAAAAAGTCAATAGGAAAAGGTCAATAGACATTGGAAATAAATTATTGGTTATTGATTTTTTCCTAATGACCAATAACCTTTCCCTTTTCCCTAATGACTATTGACTTTTTCCTATTTCCTGTTTATCGTTTGCTTGTTACTTCCTTTTCGTATTGTTGGATTTCGGCGATGAAATCTTCTCCAACAGGAACGTTGTTTTTCAGGCAGAACATATCCCAAACCGCATTCCAGGGAAGGCCTTTCGATTCTTCGAGCAGTGCAAGGCGTTCGAAAAGTTGGTCGTTGGCTTCATATTCGCGTAATTTGGCAATAGGCTCAAGCATACCCTGAAGGAAACATTTCTGGGTTGAACGGGTACCGATAACATAAGCACCAATACGGTTGATCGAAGCATCGAAATAGTCGAGGCCCACGTGTACACGGTCGAGTGCGTTACAACGGATAATTTCCTTGGCAAGGTCGAGGGTATCGTCGTTCATGATGGTTACATGGTCTGAATCCCAGCGGATGGGGCGGCTCACGTGCAGCATGATCTCCGGGGTGAACAGCAACAAGGCAGAAATTTTGTCGGCAATGCTTTCAGTCAGATGGAAGTGTCCGGTATCGAGGGTAACAATCTTATTGTTTTTCACCCCATAGCCCAAATAGAAATCATAAGAACCTACCGTGTAACTTTCAGCACCGATTCCGAACAATTTTGCTTCGATGCAATCGCGCATGTTGTCCAGTTTTTGGGCAAAGATCTGATCGAGCGAATCAACCAGGTATTCACGGTATTTCAAACGGTTAACGGTCATATCCTTCGAACCATCATGGATCCAAAGGTTCATAATACAAGGGTCGTTTTGGGCTTTTCCCATTTCTTCTGAAATAATCCGGCACCTTTTGGTGTGCTCAATCCAGAAATCGCGGATTGCTTTATCGGGATGGGCTAAAGTAAGGCTTCCCGATTTCGGATGAGAAAAAGAAGTTGAGTTGAAATCGAGTTTGAAATTATTTTCCTTAGCCCATTGCATCCAGCTGGCAAAGTGTTTGGGTTCAACCTGGTCGCGATCGACAAAGACCCCGCCAAAATCGCCATAGATTTCATGAAGGTTTAGCCTGTGGCTCCCGGGAATAAACGATTTGGCTTTCAGTATATCAGCACGCAATTCAGCGATGTTTCGGGCTTTCCCCGGGTAATTTCCAGTAGCCTGAATTCCACCAGAAAGTTCGGCATTGGGGTTTTCGAAACCGGTTACGTCGTCGGCTTGCCAGCAGTGCATTGAAATCTGAAGTTTCTGCAACTGGTCCATTGCCTTGTTCACATCAACACCAACAGCAGCATAGCGTTCCACTGCTACAGCGAATGCTTTTTGAATCAATTCTTGTTTTACCATTTTTCTATTTTTTATTGATTAGTCTGATCTTTTATTTATTTCATATAAAATACTTCTTCAAGCGGGATGCTCACAGGCGAATTATCGGGGTTCGACTTCATGATGGTCGACATCATTTTCCACCATTTTTGCACAATCTCGGTTTGTCCAAGGTCTTGCGAGCCTCCCTCACCACTCACTTTCTGAACGGCAAAAAGAATGTTGGTTTCCTCGTCGAGGAAGATCGAATAATCGCTCACCCCGTTGTCGCGTAACAATTTCACGAGTTCAGGCCATATTTCATCGTGCCGTTTTTTGTATTCGGCTTTCATCCCTTCGTTGAGGTACATTTTAAAAGCAACTCTATTCATTGTATTAATTTTATAATTATGATTCTAACGTACTTTTTACTTTAATATTTCCCCTATAAATACAGAGAAGATGAGAATAGCAAGGCCCACCACCAATACCATGATGGTTTTCTTCGATGCCCCTTTCCATTCCTTGAGCACGATGCCCCAAAAATTGCTAAAGGTTACATTCAAAGCCATCAAGATCGACCATGAAAAGGCCAGCATCACCGGGTTGTCCTGCAAGAAACTTTTGCCTACCGACAAACCGAAAAACTGCGAATACCACAAAATTCCGGCAAGGGCACAAAATAGTAAGTTATTAACCCATATTTTGCCTGGGGTTGAAGTGTAATCCTTGAAGGTTTTGTTTTTCCCATTCTGATAAAAACAATATACTGCGTTGGTAAGGAAACCACCGGTGGTTACCAACAGCGTAGCCGGTAAGGTAGCAAACAAATCGCTGGCACCAAGATATTTGGCATATTCGGCCAAAGGTTGCCCGGCGCTTAGCCCAAGGGCAAAACAAGCACTCATCACCCCGGCTAGCAAGGCAACCAAAAGCCCTTTGGTTAGGGCAAAATCTTTTACCGCGGCTTTTTTCTGTTCCTCGGTCATGTTCTGTGAACGTAAGCCTCCCGCATATCCAATAATGGCAATACCGGCAATGGTAACGCAAACCCCGATGAGCAGGATAAGCCCTTCACCATGGAACAGGTCCTTTTTGTCGAAGAAAATAGCCGGGATCAGCGTACCGAATGCCGAACAGGTACCCAGGGCGATCGATTGCCCAAGGGCCACGCCCAGGTAACGCATCGACAAACCAAAGGTAAGGCCGCCCACACCCCAAAGAACACCGTAAAACATGGCTTTTAATGAGGCTGAAGAATCAACGCCCAATATCGAAAAGAGGCTTGAACCATCGGGTACAGCCAACAAGGCCCCAAGATAGGGGAACAGCAACCAGGCAAAGAAACCCTGTATGATCCAAAAGGTTTCCCACGACCAGTTTTTTACTTTGTTGATGGGTACATACGAACTCGATTGCCCGAAACTTCCGATGGCAATCACCAGGAGAGCGATAAAAGTATTCATCCGTTTAAGTAGTTTTTAATGGTTATTGGTAAATAATTATCTTTTTTGATTTTCGGTTAAAATTGGTTAACTCCAAAATTAATTAGACTTTAGCGTTTTCCAATAGAAGAATTGATACTTTTGTTGCACATTCTGACAGTTGCCTTTTAGTAAACTATGAAGCAAACTTTTTTTAAATATCCCACGTACTCCGAAAGTGACATGGATTGGGGGCTATGCCTCCATGTTGCAGGAAATGCCACCATTTCACCCGGTGAAGCCTATCCCCCTCCCGGTCACCCTAACGAATACCATTTCGACTGGAAACATGGGAGAATACTTCAGGAATTTCAAATCAACTACATTACGAACGGGTGTGGCTCCATGGAAACCCGCGATGGCAAATACGACATTGAACCCGGTTCGTTGCTTCTGATATTCCCGGGTATCTGGCACCGGTACCGCCCCAAACCCGAAACAGGCTGGACAGAACATTACATCGGGTTCAGGGGCGATTTCACAAAGAATATTTACACCCATCCTGTTTTAAGCCCACAAAAACCCGTATTGAAGATTGGCTTTCAAGAATTGGTTTTGGCTGAGTTTAATGAAATATTCAACTTAATAGCTGAAGAAAAACCAGGCTTTCAACAGGTTTGTGCTGGGAAAGTAGTCTATTTGTTGGCAAAAATCATTTCGACCCTGCGCAACAGCGAATTTGCGGGGAAAGAAGTAGAGCAGACCATCCGGCGGGCCTGCCTTACCATGCGCGACAACCTGAACGACAACCTGAACATGGAGGAGCTTGCCCGGGAGCTAAACATCGGGTACTCGTATTTCAGACAAATGTTCCGGAAATATACCGGGATTTCGCCAGCACAATACCACCTGAACCTGCGCATCCAGAAAGCGAAAGAATTGTTAATGGCAGGGAATAAGAGCATTAAGGAAATTGCTTTTGAATTGGGATTTGAATCGAACCAGTATTTTTCGCGCGTGTTCGCTGCAAAATGCGGGTTGAGCCCTGCAAAATACCGCAGGAAAAATTACGATTAGCCTTCATTTCGATGAATGAGCTTAAAAAAATCTATCAAAGTAGTCAACTTTATTAAATAAAATAATAATTTTAGTCTGAGTTTTACTAAATATTTCTTGATATGAGAATCTTCAGCATTATTATCGTTGCCCTAGTGGCTTTGGGTATGGCAGTCGTGCTTGTGCGAATCATTTTTAAGAAATCATTCATGGCCATGGTTGCATTCTGGGCTACCGTGCTTGTGGTATTCAGTGG
>CAZSIK010000193.1:0-8529 GCA_964606515.1 uncultured Prolixibacteraceae bacterium | reverse complement strand
TCCACTCGTCCTCGATGCACATGAACTGCGTGTGCGGTGCGTTCTTCAGCACGTTGTCAATCTTGTCGGCCGTGCCCGTTTCCACTTCCTTTATTTCATTGTAGATCGAGTTCATCGCCTCGATAAAACGGTCGAGCTCGTGCAGCGATTCGCTTTCGGTTGGTTCAACCATCAGCGTTCCATGTACGGGGAACGACAATGTAGGTGCGTGAAACCCGTAGTCCATCAGTCGTTTGGCAATGTCGATTTCGCTAATGCCCGAGGCTTGTTTCAGGTGGCGGGCTTCAAGTATCATTTCGTGGCCAACTCGTCCGTTTTCACCAGTATAAAGAATTCCGTAGTTGTCTTTTAAATGATGGGCAATGTAGTTGGCATTCAAAATGGCCACTTCGGTAGCTTTGCGCAAGCCGTCGCCGCCAAGCATTTTGATGTATCCGTAGGTGATGGGCAGTACCAAAGCGCTACCCCATGGAGCTGCCGAGACAGCATGTATGCCCACATGCCCGTTGTTCATTACGGGATGCGAAGGCAGGAACTCAACAAGGTGAACTGCAACCGCAATGGGGCCAACGCCCGGTCCGCCGCCACCGTGGGGAATGGCAAAGGTCTTGTGCAGGTTGAGGTGGCAAACATCGGCACCAATTTTACCCGGAGAGGTAAGCCCCACCTGGGCGTTCATGTTGGCACCGTCCATGTATACTTGTCCGCCAGATTGGTGAATAATGTTGCACACTTCAATTACTGAAGCTTCAAACACACCATGCGTTGAAGGATAGGTGATCATTAGGCAGGCCAGGTTTTCCTTGTGCTCTTCGGCCTTTTGTTTTAGTGCAGTTACATCGATATTGCCACGCACGTCGCAGGGCGTAACCACAATGTCCATTCCGGCCATGGCGGCGCTTGCCGGGTTGGTGCCGTGTGCCGACGAGGGGATGAGGCAAACTTTGCGGTGGCTTTCGCCCCGGCTGGCGTGGTAGGCCATGATCACCATCAGCCCGGCATACTCGCCTGCCGCACCCGAGTTGGGCATGAGGCTCACATCGGCGAAACCGGTAATTTGTGCCAGGTCGTGCTTCAGCTCTTCAATCATAACTTGATAGCCCATGGCCTGGTTTTTCGGCACAAAGGGGTGAATACCCCCAAATTCGATCCAGCTCAAAGGCAGCATTTCGGTAGCCGCGTTCAGCTTCATGGTACACGATCCCAGCGAAATCATCGAGTGCGTGAGCGAAATGTCTTTGCGCTCCAGCTTTTTGATATAACGAACCATTTCGGTTTCCGAGCGATAACGGTTGAACACCTCGAGTTGAAGATATTCGCTGGTGCGGGCAAATTTTTCGTTTATGAATCGTTCCGAAGGATATTCTGTAAAAATGGGTGTCGACCTGTTTGCTGCCTTGGCAAACACTTCAACAATCCAGTTAATATCGTCGATATTGGTGGTTTCATCGATACTCAATCCAACTTCTCCATTGTCGAAATACCGAAAGTTCATCTCCAGGTCGAGCGAAAGCCATTCAATGTCTTCTCGTTTCACATGGCGGGGTAAACTGAACCTGATGGTATCAAAAAAATGATCATTTTGTTGGATATAACCCAATTTCCCTATTTCATCAGAAAGCATTTCAGCGATTGAATGGATGCGGGCCGCAATTGAGTAAATTCCTCGTGGGCCATGATAAACAGCATAAAATCCGGCCATTGTCGCCAACAATGCCTGTGCAGTGCAAATATTCGAAGTGGCTTTTTCACGTTTGATGTGTTGTTCGCGGGTTTGCAGGGCCATACGCAGGGCGCGGTTCCCGTTTGCGTCTTTCGACACGCCAATGATGCGGCCGGGCATGTTACGCTTGAACTCGTCGCTGGCCGCAAAAAAAGCCGCATGCGGACCGCCGTAGCCCATGGGCACGCCAAAGCGTTGCGAGGATCCGAAGCAAATGTCGGCACCCCAATCGCCTGGAGGCTTTAGCAGGGCCAGGCTGAGTAAATCGGCAGCAATGGCTACTTTGCACTCGTTTTTGTGTGCGGTTTCAACCAGGGCGGTATAGTCTTCAATGCTGCCGTCGGAATTGGGGTACTGAACCAGCACTCCAAAAACCTTCTCGTTAAACACAAAATTTTTATAATACGATACTTTCAGGTCGATGCCCAGCGGTGCGGCGCGGGTAATGAGCAAGTCCATGGTTTGTGGCCACACTTTTTCGCCGACCAGCATCACGTTGGCACCCGCTTTTTGTTGGGCACGCGTGCGGGTGTTGAACATCATGATCATGGCCTCGGCAGCTGCTGTAGCTTCATCTAACAAAGAAGCATTGGCTAGTTTATAGCCTGTAAGGTCGCAAACCATAGTTTGGTAATTCAGCAAAGCTTCGAGCCGCCCTTGCGAAATTTCGGCCTGATAGGGGGTGTACGAGGTGTACCACCCTGGGTTTTCGAACACGTTGCGAAGAATAACAGCTGGGGTAATGGTGTCGTAGTAACCCATGCCTATGTAAGTGTTGAACACCTTGTTCTTTTGGGCGAGATCGTGAATTTTACGGTAGTACTGGCGTTCGGTAAGGCCGGGGCCCAGATCGAGCGGCTTATCCAATCGTATGTTTTTTGGCACGGTTTGCCCAATCAATTCATCCATCGACTTTACACCAATGGTTTCCAACATTTGCGCTATCTCGTGAGCACGTGGCCCGATGTGGCGCCATCCGAATTTATCGTTCTTTATCATGGCAGCTTTTTTAGAAAATTAAAGTATTTACAAAGATAAAAGATTAGAAATGCAAAAAAATGACTTTATCCGGGATCTCCCTGAGAAAGTCATTTTAGTAAAGCAACCCGAACATCCACAGCGGGATCACGTTTTCATAACCGATCTCAATATCATCTTTGGCTATATAGGCATCAGACAGAGTTTCAATCTGCTTTTGTGTTTTGCTTTTCCCGCCAATCTCAAAAATATCGGAACCATTCACCAGAAAATTGGATTGAGGAGAAGCCTTTACCTCAGCCACCTGGCTTACCTGGTTAAAAAAAAAGGTTTCCCTGAGGTTGCCAATATCAACCTGACTGCCAACCAGATTATATATCAGATTGGTATTGTTCAGATAAATTTTTTCGGGTTTGCCCATGTTGCCAAGACTGTTCGTAGTATTTTGCAGCAACAGCAGCAATTGGGCCTCGCTCAGGAACCCGATGTAATTCTTTACTGTGTTGATGCTGATTCCGCTTCGTCCACTGATGGTGTTGTAATTCGGCTTAAAGGGCACCGTTCCCGAAATGATCTGCAACAAACGCTTAATAGCCGGGATATTGGCCATTAGCATCTGTTCGTATTGCGGAATATCCACATCGAGAACCATTTGAAGAATTTCGCCCAACTTTTGATGAAAAGCCTTACGGTTTTCAAGATAAAAAGGATAGAAGCCATATTGAAGATAGTTTGGGAACAGAGACAGAGGCTTTACCTTGTTAATAATCTCCATGGCTAATTGCTGGTGTTTGGCCAACAATTCATCATAAGCAATCCTCGGAAAAATCAAACCTGTCTCAAACTGCAGGAATTCGCGAAACGACAAACCCGGCATGTCGTACATCACTGCCCGGCGACTCAGATCGGACTTCCCCTTACTGATTTTAAGCAATGAAGAACCGGAGAAAATCACTTTCAAATCAGGAAAATCATCATAGATGCTCTTCAATTCAACCGACCATTCAGGATAGCGATGGGCCTCATCGACGACCAACAACCGCCCCCCCCTTTTGTGAAATGTTTCAGCAGTATCGTACAAGGTATGGGTTTGAAAATAAAGGTGATCCAACGATGTATACAGTACCGTTGAATCAGCCTTAAAATTCTTCCTGATGTATTGCAGTAACAAGGTGGTCTTTCCTACCCCCCTCGAACCCTTAAGCCCGATCAATTGGTTATCCCAATCGATTGAATGAACAAATTCGCGTAAGGTATCGGTCTTGGTTCTGGCATACTTTTCACCGAAACGAGCAAATAAAACTTCCATATCTTTTGATTTTCAATGCAACAAAGATATGTAATTTTTAAATATCAATCAATGCATTGATTGATATTTGTATTTTACAATCAAATCACTGATTGTTTTTACGATATTACAATCAATGCACTGATTGATTTTACAATATTACAATCAATGTATTGATCGTTTTCTATTTCTGCAAATACTCTTCAAGCATCTCCTTCATAGCTTTCATATCGTAACTCCGCATGGTGTTATTATTGGCCACCTGGCCGTTCTTGTCGACCAGCACATAATGGGGAATACCACTAATATTGAACCGCCCTGAAAGGACATTCCATTCGTCGCGGGTAAGTTTGAAATGTTCTCCTTTTATATCGGGGATCATGTTTTCCCAGGTACCTTGAGGAGAACTGTCGTTGGTAATGTACACATAGGCCACATCCTTTCCTTCCATCTCTGCTTTCAGTGGTTTAATCCGTTCGATACCCGAGCGGCAAGGCCCGCACCAGGTGGCCCAGAAATCAACCAGCACTACTTTCCCTTTGAACTTAGCCATCAGGGCATCGAATAGTTTTTCCGACTCTACGGTTGGAGTCTGGTTCACATAGTATCCGGTCTTTTCCTTGTTTTTTGCAATCTTCTCTTTGGTTAATTCATTAGCGTACAAAATATATTCGGCAATAAAAGGAGTTGTAATATCCTTGGTTTTGCTGCTCAAAGTTGCCTCTTCAAGGGGAGTTGCCTCTTCAACAATGCCCCGGCAGAGGTCCTGAGAGGCGAACAGGTCAGTGGCAAATCCTTCTTTAATAGCAAACAAAGCATTCAATTTTTCATTTCGGATGTGGGATTGTTTCTTCTGGAAGTATGCATTGATAATGGGATTGTATTTTTTAAAGAGTGCCTGTTGTGCTTCACCATGTATTTTTGAAAACTGAACTTGTTTCAGAATAGCTTCTCTTGACAGGGCAGCTTTTCCGGCTTCAAACATTTCCTTTTCTTCGTCCGACAAAACGATCCCTCTTTTAATAAATTCATTTTCAACATCGTGAAACAACACAAACGACTCTTCCTTATTCAATAGGGCCAGGGTGTCTTTGTATTTGGCATCAAATGACTGAAGAGTGGCTCTGTACTTCTGGTAAAACTCGTTCATTCTTTTATCTCGTTCAGGATTTTCAATTGACTTCATCTCCCGGAGTACCAGCTCCTCCTCGGAAGTTAATTCTATTTCTTTTTCAGCAACGGCTTCGTAAATGAGGTCCAGAGTCCTTACCACATTCGATGAGTTTCTCGTGATATCGAGATATTTAATCCTGTTGATGAAAGAATTGTATTCGTTTGAAAGGAGGGCCAAAGGATCGTTGGCAATTTCATTATTTAAAAAGGAATAAAACGAAGTGTCGGGTTTTGGAATTTTGATACCAAGTTCCCTTTTTTCCCTGGGCACCTTATTCTTACTCCGGTAAGCGCTTTCATAAGTCCATTCGTATTCCAAGGCACGGTTCATCGCACTGTATATCAAATTGTAGCGTTTAATCTGAAGAGCCATGGCCGACATGGAGTTCGAATCGGCATAGGTTTTCAGGTTGGGAAGTTCCCAATCTCTGAGTTGAAAACAGTAAGCTTTATATTGTTCGGGGGTAGAATTTAATACCGTATCCTGAGCTTTGTTGTAATCGAAATACCGTATGGTCCTCACTTCCATCAGGCCATTATTGACCCTGGCCAGGTCGCCCATAAACTGGTGCATGGCGGCCCAATCGCGGCCATCAACAAGGTGAAAGGTTTCTTTTCCGGGTTCAAGAAAGATCGACTCATAAAACGAGGGCATTTGAACATATACCTGATGTGGGTAACACAGGGGGATTTCGATAGAAAAACTGCCATCAGGCTGAATTTGAACGGTAAAAGACTCCTGATTACCGGTTATTACATTGTCGACATGAACCTGTCCTGTTTTTTGGTTGTACCGCTCCGAATAATTCCGTATGAATCCTTTGTAAATGGCTTTCCCGTTTTTCTGAAAAATAGGAAGTATATAGGGTTGGTCGCCATCGGGTTTGAAGCCGGGAACGGCAATCGGATTGTTTTTAAGCAAAACCGGATTTTTGCCTTGTACTGAAAAACCAATGCTTGTCGAATCAGACCGTTCGATACTGAGGGATAATACAGATTGGCCATTTTTCAACTCAATTTTGGAGGTTTTGTCTGTATTGACAACCGCTCCATACTTCCAAACCTGGCTGTTATACACTGCAACGGTATCGAAAAAAGCAACCACCAGCAATTTACTGCCATCTGAAGCAAACCATTTTCCGGACAATGACTTAGGGAGGGGGCGTTTAACAATGCCTTCATTGAGTTCAATGTCGTATATGAACCAACTACCGCCCTGGTTGGCTTCGCCAAAATCGAGTTTTTCGGTTTTAGGATTGATGGAAGGAAAATACAGGTCGTAATCGGCGATTCCTTCGGTATAACGCTCAGCCACGGGGATGCCATCGGCTTTGATCAAAAACAGCTTTTCCTGGCTGCCAACGGGTTGAATGAACGATTCTTTAGGAATATAAATCCAATCCCCTTTTTGGTATTCGACATGAAAAGTAAGGATGGTAAAGGAATCGGTCAATTCAATCTTCCTGATTTCAAGATTATTGGCTGTGGTCATCCCGAAGTCGGGTTTGAGAATCACTTTTTGTGAATACCCCAACTGACAATACAAAAAAGAAAAAAGCACCGCAAGTATCATCTTTTTCAGGGACATGCGGCATTCGATACAAATTAGCTCCATAATTAAATAGTTTGTTTTTGGTTAATTATTGATTATTCGATTATTTTTTACTCTTCAATTTCTGAATTGGGAGTGGCAATCTGGGGCTTCCGGAATAAACTTCGTGCTGCTTTTCCGGGAAGTGAAAAACGGATTGATTCAGAATTAAGGTACTCAACAATAATATTTTGACGGTCGAATTGATCCCAGAGCTCAATCCTGCAATGGTTTCCGCTTTGGCTTACTTCGCCATAATTCCATACCTGAAAATTGTATACCGACAAAGTATCATACAAGGCAAGGAAAAGTTTTTTACTCCCATCGTCGGGAAACCAACTTCCAACGAACTTTCTGGGTATTCGACTTTTAGGATGGCCATTTTGTAATTCTATGTCATAAAAAAACCAATTGCCGCCTTCGTTTGCTTCCCCGAAATCGATTTTTTGAGCTTCTTTGGGCAGGGCAGGAAAATACAGAATGTAGTCGATGCTGCCCTTTAAAGGCATAAGGAACTTGTTGTCGAGGGTAATGCCTTCTGCACGGGTGAGAAAAAGTTTCCCACTTTCGTTGTCCGGAAGGGTTTTTAAACCATCGCCGGATTTCACATAGTTTAGGCCCGTGACCCCAACCGGAACAATATATGATCTGGTAGGAATGAAGATATACTCTCCTGACCTGCCACTTACATGGAATGAAAGTGCCGTGGAGCTATCGGTAAGTTCAATCTGGGTTATTGACACATTTGTTGTGGTTGACTGTCCTATTCGGGGATGGTCGACAATGATCTGAGCGAAAAGCGGGCTAGATAAACAAATGAAAAAGAAACCAGTGAACCAGGATTTATTTAATAAAACTATTCTCAAAATAAGAATTTCCATAACAACTACATTAAACGGTGCATAACAAGGAAAACTTTATGCACAATGTTAATCATTTTCTTGAACAGGATGGATTATAAAGCGTAAAAAGAACACTTTTATGTTCTCTTTTTTGCTTATTTAACAATAAAGTATTTCTACAGATCAAGAATAAAGAATGTTATTTTCCGGCTTTCCCGTGAATCTGAACAATTTCCAGTTTCAGGACCTCCATTCTTTCGTAAGCCTGATCCGACTTTAGCAACTTCCCGGCTATTACTTCAGGCTTTTCTTCAAGGTGATGAAGTAACACACTCATCCCATGGTGTTTTTCTTCAGATACTTCAACAACCGACATGTTACCCCAAAAGACAATTGAACGATAATTGTGGCTGCACTCGTCGGGAATATAGCCCCCATCTTCGATCACAGTGGCGCAAACCAATGGGTTCGCTCGAATAAAATCGAGTTTCAATCCTTTTTTTGCAGCATGAAAGTATAGGGTATTCAATTCCCGATCGTAGCCATAGCTAAGGGTAACAATATAAGGTTCGTTGTTACGGCATAAGGCTATGGTAACAAATTTCCCTCTAATAAGGATTTGATTAATTTCCTCCTTTTCATAGAGTTCCCGGTTTGGTCTGTTTTGAATGTGGTATTGTTTCATTGATTTGATTTTTAATGTACAGATGAAGGAACGATGGCCAACTTTCCGATCATCACATCGCTCATCACGATGTTTTTGGTATTCTCCATGCTTAAGGCGTTGCTTGCCGAATCAATTTTAATGTTGGTGAGGAATATCTCGCTTACTTTTTTCTCAGGGAAGCCTTGCAACACAATTCCGGTACCCGTTGCTTTTTTACAGGTAATGTTTTCAAAGGTATACTTGTAGGAGCTTTGGTTACGGCGCTAA
>CAZSIK010000192.1:0-8531 GCA_964606515.1 uncultured Prolixibacteraceae bacterium | reverse complement strand
TGGTTATTCATTTTTGGCAACCAGGGTTTCAGGTCAAATGTACTTTGAACTCCTGCTTCAAGATTAATGGAGGGCAGAACGATATTCTGCATCAGAACGCCATCCTGAAGAAATTCCAGTTCAATAGTATATCCTGACAGGCTTTTTACCGCATGGCGGTTCTCGATGTTAAGCACCCTATCCTGCTGATCGGCCCAACTGCATTCCACAGGTTGAAAAACCCGCTTGCATTCATACAGGGCTGCTTTGGGGCGGCCATCAGCCGCAACAATGCCGTTGAGACAGAAATTATTGTCATTGACTCGTTCTCCAAAATCGCCTCCATAGCCATAAAATGTCCTTCCCAACGAATCGGTTTTCAGCAAGCCCTGGTCTTTATAATCCCAGATGCAGCCCCCGATGGTTCTTTCCCTTGATCGCCATACATCCCAGAATTCTTTCAGGTTTCCTGTTGAATTTCCCATCGAGTGGGCATATTCACAAAAAAAGATCGGGCGCCGGTCGGATTTTTGGTTGATGAACAGGTCGGCGCTGTATACACCCGGGTACATCCGGCTGACGATATCGACATAAGGGCAGTCGGTGGGGTTTTGCAGCAGGCGTGAATGATCTTTGGGATTGAGGTAGCGGGGATCGCCGGGGGGAATGTACCCTTCGGCGCGATGGTTGCCTTGTGCCGGTTCGTAATGTACCGGCCGGGTGATGTCGAAATCGTGGATCCATTCGGCTATAGCCGCATTATTGGGCCCCCTGCCGGCTTCGTTGCCCAGGCTCCAGATGATGACCGAGGGGTGGTTTTTGTCGCGCAGCACCATGCGGGTGGAACGTTCCATCATGGCATGGGCCCAGTTGGGATCATTGCTCAGGATACCACCAATCCCGTGGGTTTCGTAGTTGGCCTCGTCGATCACCAGAATTCCGAACGAATCGCACAAGTCATAAAAATAGGGATCGTTGGGATAGTGGCTGGTGCGGATGCAATTAAAGTTAAACTGTTTGATCTGAAGCACATCCCTGCGGATGTCCTGTCTCGAAAGGGCTTTCCCCTTCACCGGATGATGGTCGTGGCGGTTAACACCATAGAGATAGGTTAACTTGCCATTGATGAGCAGTTTGCTGTCGATTTCGCGGAATCCAACCGTGCGGAAACCCACTTTACAGCTTTTTGCTTCGGCAACATTCCCGCTTGAGTCTTCGAGCGAAAGCACCAGGGTATACAAATTAGGCTCTTCGTCGCTCCATTTCAGCGGATTTTTCACCTCCGTTTCGAGCAGCCCGAATTTGGGATTGTCGAGCCGGGGAAAACTTTCGTTAATGATATCGGCGGCTTTCATCCGCAAAGGTTCTGCCAAAACCGGTTGGTTATTTTTGTCGTACAATTGTGCCATTAGTACGAGGTTACGAACAGTATCGCCGGTATAGTTGTCGAGCCGTGGGCGGATGCTCAGGATACCATCTTCATAATTTTTATCCAATCTGGCCTGAACATGAATATCGGCAATGCGCAATTTGGGCTCTGCCAGTAAAAACACTTCACGTTGGATACCGCTGAGGCGCCAATGGTCCTGGTCTTCAAGATAAGAGGCGTCGCTCCAGCGGATCACCTGAACCGAAACGATATTTTCTCCTTTTATAAGATAAGGGGTAACAATAAATTCAGAAGGCAGGCAAGCATCTTCGCCATACCCCAGGATTTTTCCATTTACCCACACGGTAAAGGCCGAGCTTACCCCACCAAAATGAAGGGTGATGTTCATCCCGTCCCAGCTTTCTGGAACAGTGAACGACCTTTGGTACGAGCCCACCGCGTTGTAATCGCGGGGCACAAAAGGAATATTTACCGGACGAAATGGATAAATTGAGCTTTTATAAATCGGAACATCGTAGCTTTTCAACTCCCAATTGGAAGGGACTTCAATTTTATCCCAACCGGTAACCTTCGATTGATAGAAATCGGTAGGGGCATCGGCAGGCTTAATGGCAAAATGGAAATCCCAGTTGCCATTCAGGCTGATAAACCGACCCGATTGTTCACGGTTGTTCTCCAGTGCTTCTGCCGCCGAGGAATACGAATAGGCTGTAGCCCTGGCCCGGTCGCGGTTGATGCTTGTCACCAGCGGATCTTCCCAGGGCGGGGTATTGTAAATGCCCGGAACCGGCGGGATGCCGGCTGGTTCGCCAGAAACTGTCTGACTTAAAACTAGTTTGGTTGAAAAAAATCCAAGTACAACGAACACTACAAACATCCAATTCATGCGATTATTCATGCTGTTCAATATTTTATCATTTGCAAGTTTCATTTTATTCTACTGAATCTTAACCCAGTCAAGATAAAGGGGACCTTTTCCATACGGTGTAATTTTCAGCAAGTAGCTTCCGGCATTGATGGTGGTTTGGGTATCGGTTTTCATGCTTTGCCATTTTTCGCAAGCTACCCTGAACGACCAGTTTCCTTCCCACATCACCCTGTTGTCGTCGGAAAGAAGCACTGCATGAACCGGCATTTCTTCACCCCTGCAATTCATGAAACGGAATTCGAGGCCGTATTTCGAAGCCAGTCCTACCTTAAATTCCAAGACATAAGTAGCCGAAGCATCGGGCAATACGATGCAGGTTTTCCCGGTAAATTCAAGTTGTCGGGCACTGCCCAGTTTTACCCCATCTTCGGTTTGATAGGTAAGCGAAGGCCTGAGATCGATAATGTCGTCGAGTATCGATACCGGCACCACGGCAACCGGGTAAGGCGCAGTTTCTTCGAGACTGTCGGCTGCCCATAAAAATACCTTTTCCCCTGCAGAAATCCGTTTCTTGTAAACCTGATATCGGGTTAAGCCACTCTGGGTAGTAGTAATCGGTTTTCGAATGTCCTCGAATGAATTTAACCACTGGGGTTTTGATCCGGTTGAAGCAGGGATTGCGACAAAAAGCCCGGCCGGTTGGTTCATGGTAAAGGTAGCCAAAGGCTGATCGTTGTTTTTTACTTTTAACGGTAGCGCTTTCCCAAATACCTTCGCTGGCTTTTAATTCGCCGATCAACCGAGGGGAAGAAGGAGCCGGCTTGGCGTCGCTCTCAAAACCCGATATAGCGATGGCAGAGATCACGGCTTGTCCTGATTTCACCTTTGGAAACGAAATTTCGAGCATCCCACCTTTTACCTCGACCAGATATTCCTTTTTCAATACCCGATCGTGACCCGCTTCCGACCAGATATCAAGGTCGCTGATTACTGTTTCACCATTGACCGCCACGTCGAACAACCTCCAGTTTTTGCAGTTCATCCCTCCCCCTGTTCCATACCAGGGTTCTGTAAAAAAGAGCTCCACACAATAGGTGTCGTCAGGAACAGGAAATTGATACCTGAGCTTGTGTTTTCCGTAACGGAATGTCTGGATCAAGGGCCAATCCAAGGTACCTTTTATCGGATCGTAAGTTTGTCGCTGACTGCCAAAAAACGAAGGTACCCCAGGATAATCGTCGGCCCAGGAAAGGGAACCCCAGGTACCCTCTTTCGAATAAGGCACATCGGCCATCCACAGGTTACCTTGTTTGTCGGTATAATCGGGCCCTCCGCAATTTACGCGATAGAGATAATGGCAATCGGATGAAGTCAGGGCCTTGGTTTTGCCTGCCCATTTTTTCAGGCCCGGCGCTTCGGGCAAGTGATTGAGCCTAACTATATCGGTAGTTACCTTCTTACCTTTCAGATAAGCCACAGCATACAAAACATTGTATTGAACATCGACACTATCGAAGATGAAACGCGAGCCCGATGCACCGCGGCTTTGCTTCCCGAGCCAATTTTCTTTAAAACCATTGTACAATTCCACTTCATCGCAATTGGAAAAAATGCTAATGTTGTTTTTAATACCTGGCTCGGTCCAACGATCAGGCCAGGTATGCGAAACAATGTACACCATAGGTTCTTTTTCGGCAGGGCAATAATTCGAGCGGTACAGATAGAACAGGTCGGTAGGCTCGCCCCAGATGGTCAAAGTCCCTTTGTAATTAACCGGACCCACCCGGTCGAGTTCACGGGTACCTTCCCCCCCCTGCCTTCTACCAGGGTTGTCGTGAGAAATAAATGGCCAATGAAAGTGTCCGCATACACTGTCCCGGACACTTTCGGCCTGAAGGATTTTGGTTTCCATCAACAAACCAATCCGTTCCTCACTCAAGGGACCATTCTGTACGAACCCTCCTTCGGTGTGATGGTCGATGCTACGCCAGGCGCCATATTCGGCATTCATTTTCTGATCGATTAATTCACGACCGTAGTTATTCGGATTTCCCCCATAGGTGCCCGACCAATTTTGGGGCACGTTCCAATCGGTTCCGGCTCCCCCATTACAGGTGGCTACCAGACGCTGGAAAGGTGAGCCCGGGTCAAGTTTCCTTACTAATTCGGTACATTCGAGCGAAAATGAATCGGGCAGGATACTTTCATTCTGAAGCCCCCAAAGGATTATCGATGGTGAATTTCTTCGTTCTTTAATCCAATCGTGCATCAATTGCTGAAAATTCGTTCTGAAATCAGGATTATCGAACCACACATGTGCCGAAAATTGAGGCCACCACAAAATTCCCAGACTATCGCACAAGTGTTGGTACAGGAGGTTATGCGGTTGGTGGGCATCGCGAAAAGCATTGTAGCCCATCGCCTTAAACTGAGCCAGCCTGGCCCTGATTTGCTCGGGAGAGAATGCGTGACTCTGCCCCATCAAATGTTCATACTCGGCTGAACCATTAATGAAGACAGGTTTCCCATTAAGGAAAAACCGGTTAACTGAATCGCCACTATTTATATCCCATCGTGTTGAACGGATGCCATAAGGGCTTATCAATTCATCGATGAGCTGGCCTTTTTCCCAAATTTGAGTGTGCAGTTGGTAAAGATAGGGATCGGGAAGCGACCAAAGCCGCGGGTTTGTAATTTCAGGTAACGAGGAGGATAAAGTATCGATCCAACCGGGTTCCACCAAAACAGATTCAGAATTTTGAACCACTGTTTTCCCTTTGTGGTCTTTCAATAGATTTTCCACTATAAGCTCACGAGCTTCGTTACCGTAATTTTTAATTTCAACAGAAAGTTGAAGGGTGGCCTTTCCTTCTGAGACCTCTTCATTGTTAAAAATATGCACCCCAAAAGGCTCGACTCTGACCTGATTGGTTACTACCAAATGTACCGGGCGAAAGATACCTAAAGGTTGGCTTCCTTCCGAGAAACCCAAGTCGGAACTGCACCCGCCACACACCCAGGGTAAGTCCTTGATAAAGGCAGGATGGTCGGCCCGTACGGCCAAAATATTTTCTTTATCGAAGCGGATGGCTTGTGTTACATCGAGGGTGAAAGTGGTACGGCCACCGGCATGGTATCCAATTGAATCGCCGTTCAACCAGACTGTTGCATAAGAACCCACTCCTTCAAAGAAAAGGAAAAAACGTTTATCCCCCTGTGGCTTTTCAATCCGAAAATACTTGCGATACCAGGCGGTACCATGAAAATTGCCGTGCACCAAACGACGATAGCCACCATAATCGTCCCAGTTGTGGGGCACATCAACCTTGATCCAATCAAATGAATCAAAATCTTCATTCTGGAAATCATCCAAAACAAAGCCCATGCTGTCGCTGGCGAAGGTTTCCCAATCGTTGTTCAAGGAAAAACTTAAGCGAACCGGATCAGGTGAAGAACAACTCCAAACCACCGGCAATAACAAAACGAAAAGAATGAAAATCAGCCTTTTTTGAAACACCCATCCAATCTTGTTTTCTGCTTTCATCATCAATTTACTCTAATGGGTTTGTGGTTCAAAACCCCGATTTTCAGGGCGGTCCAGCACAGCAGGTAGGCCAGACTGGCCATGGCAAAAACGGGGTAGTAGCTACCAGTTCGTTCAAGGATCAATCCCACGGCCGGTGCAAAAAGTATCCCACCTACAGCTCCGGCAAAACCCGAAAGCCCCACCACCGAGCCCACTGCATTCTTCGGGTAAATATCGGAAACAATTGTGAATATATTTGCTGCAAAACCCTGATGGGCAAAAGCCGCCATTGAAATCAGCGCTACAGCTACCCACAAGCTTGCGGTTTGCGAAGCGAAAAAGATAGGCACCACCAGAAGGGCCATAAAAAAGATGGTGTTCTTACGGGCAGCTACCGGGTTCATCCCCTTCCCGATCATATACGACGAGAGCCAGCCTCCGGTAATGGAACCCCCGATAGAAATTACGTAAATGATAATCAGCGGCAAACCAATCTGGGTTAGGTCGATACCATGTTTGGAATAAAGAAACTTAGGCAACCAATACAAGAAAAACCACCAGATGGGATCGGTAAAAAATCGGGCCAGACATATTCCCCAGGTTTGACGGTAGGTAATTATTTTTTTCCAGGGAAGTTTTTCAAGAGGTTCATTTTTATCGTCTTGCAGGATATGTTCCCGCTCCAATGCTTTCAGGTGCTTACTTACTTCGGGCTTGGTGTACACGGGGATCCAAAACAGCAACCAAATAAAACCCAGGGCTCCGGTAGCGATAAAGGCAAATTTCCAGCCCCAGGCCAGCGCTATTGCAGGGATCAACAAGGGAGTTAAAATGGCGCCCACATTGGTACCAGAATTGAACAGGCCTGTAGCCAAAGCCCGTTCTTTTTTGGGAAACCATTCGGCCACGGTTTTAATGGCCGCAGGGAAATTGGCCGACTGACCGATTCCCAACAAGAAGCGAAAAGATGCGAACGAAAACACACTTTTTCCGAGAGCATGAAGCATGCCGGCAAGGCTCCAAACTATAATAGCCAGCGAATACCCGGTTTTGGTTCCGATTTTGTCGAGCAGGCTCCCCATCGAAACCAAGCCGATGGCATAAGCAATCTGGAAAGCCATTATGATGTAGCCATAACCCGATTCCGACCAGCCGAAGTGATGCTGAAGTTCAGGGGCAAGTATCCCCAGTATCTGCCGGTCGATGTAGTTGATGGTGGCCGCGAAAAAGAGCAGCACCACAATTCGCCAGCGGTAGTTTCCGATTCTTAAGTTAGTAGTCATTGGTCAATAGGTCATTAGTAAAAAGTTATTAATAAATAAACCCTGCCTTCGGCAGGAGATTATTCTTAAACCACAATAGGCACATAGGACACAAAGAAAATTGATTTCAATTGCCTTCAACTGCTTTCAATCGCCTTCCATCGCTTTCCATCGCCTTCAATCACCTTCAATCGCTTTCCATCGCTTTCCATCGCCTTCCATTCTTATCTACAAATCTCATGAATTGCATCATAGGCTTTTTCTTGTTCCTCAGTTGTTTCACAATAAGTTACCACCACCAGCTTCATTCCGGGCACCCACAAGCGCCGTACCTGGGTTTCGATGGTATCCAAATCGCCCACGATGCGGGCATTGAGTACTACGCCCGTATTGGCAAAACGATGAAATGCCTCAAGGTTTTGGGTTGCGCCCGGGTCGGTTTGGGGCGAAAAAGCGCCATCAGCCATACGGATGCCTTTCATTTTCAAAACTGCATCGATCCAGGTGCTCCAGTTGCCACACGAGTGAAAAACAGGCCCTCCGTAAGGGGCACAAATTTTCTCAACTGAAGGCACGGCCAATTCCAAATATTGTTCAGGCGAAATCATAATGGCATTGTCGTCGCTCATTCCCAATCCTTCCCAAGCAGTAGAAGAGGCAAATCCATGCCCGGGGAGCGCCAGGGAATTGCCAATAAGCTGTTCTTGCTTTTTATTGAAAGCAATCGACAAATCGGCAACGCGATCGAGCAAGGCCACTACTTTTTGCGGTTCGATAATGAACTGGATAAAGAACTCATCGAGCGGCAGCAGATGCCCCACCATGTTCAATGGAGATTGAGTATCGGTAAACGAAACGGGCAACATGCCTTTGGTTTTATCCATGAAATATTCGATCATGGTCAGGGTGTGTTTCCCGATAGCGGTTTTTTCCACTTTCGCCGAATCGAAGGACAATGCCTCGTCGATGGTGGCAAAGCGAGTTTCAAGGGCAGGGGCATTGCCCTCGTGCCACACATAATTGCCCCCAAAAGCGCTGGCAATAGTTCCTATTCCATACCAGGGTTCCAGAAAATTGGGCACATCGGCTTTAAAGAGGCGGCTCTTTTCGAGGGCTCCCAACTGAAGCTCCAGTGAATTCCTCATATCACGGCAACCATGCGAGAAACATTCTGCCACACGCATTCTGCGGTATACCAGCACGCCCGAATCGGCTTTCCAAAATCGGGAACACCGCTGGTTCAACTCACCGGTATATTCCTGATAACCAGCAAAATCAAAATTATCGGGTGAAACAGGTATTACTTTTGTAGCCTGCGAATCAGAAACAGATGTATCAAATTTTTGCATAAACTATCCCTTTTCAAGCAATACTCAACTTTTTTGTTCTTTGTGTTTACCCTTTGGGGGATTAGTTTCTTCCCTCCAAGAGCGCGTAGTGCACAAAGTATTATTTATCAACGGGCATTTAAAAAAATCCGGTTATTGGTTCAAACTTTACTGACTG
>CAZSIK010000191.1:0-8547 GCA_964606515.1 uncultured Prolixibacteraceae bacterium | reverse complement strand
GGGACTGGAACTGTTCATCGACGGAAAATATGCCGAGGCAATAGAAGTATTTAAAAAAACCTTGAACAACAGTAACTTTAACCGCACGTACAAAGCCCTGGCCCTTTATTGGAGTGGGGAAGCCTGTTACCGTTCGGGCAAATTTGCTCAGGCAATTTCTTTCTTCACTGACTTTCAAAATACCCCAGGTGCATTTTCCCTGCCCGAATTTGGGGCTGCCTATTACGGTATCGGGTACAGCCATTACAACAATAAGCAATACGAACAGGCCAGCACATGGTTGCGCAAATACATCGGTCAGGGTCAGGCCGATCCCAAACTGAAGGCCGATGCCATGAACAGGATCGGCGATATTTATTACATCAACCGCGATTATTCGGAAGCTATAAAATATTATTCTGCCTCGTTTACTGCCAAAACTTACGATCCTGATTACGCTTTGTTCCAAAGGGCCAAAAGCTATGGCATCATTTACGAAAACCAGAAAAAAATGGATGACCTCGGGAACATTATTAAAAATTTCCCACGATCGGGTTACACCGATGATGCTTTTTATGAATTGGGGAGAACCAGCGAACGAATCCAGAATGCTGAACAAGCTATTGCCTATTATCAAAGCCTTATAAGACAACTTCCTGAAAGCAATTTGGTTAAACAGGCCTTGCTCCAGTTGGGTTTGATTTATTACAACCGTAACGACAATCAGAATTCGATGGCCAGCTATAAGCAGGTAGTTGAAAAATACCCCGGAACCGAGGAAGCTGAAGCTGCATTGGTTGGTGTCAAGAATAATTATATCGACCTGAACGATGTGGATGGTTTTTTTGCCTATGCCAAATCGGTAGGGAACAAAACCGGTATTTCAATCTCGTCGAGCGCACAAGATTCAACTTATTATATTGCAGCCGAAAAATCGTATATGGCCGGAGCTTCAAATGCACAACAACAACTCGAAGAATACCTGAGTCGTTTTCCCCAGGGAGCCTTCAGGTTAAATGCCACTTATTACCTTGGAGAAACTTACTATGCAAAAGGTGAATTCAGCCGATCCTTGAATTTGTTCGAGGAAGTTACCGCTGCTCCCGATAACATTTTTACCGAACCGGCATTAATCAAGGCTGGTGAATTAATTTTCAATACAGGGAAATTTGAACAAGCTCTCGATCTCTTTCTTCGGCTCGACAGGATTGCCAACACTCAATGGAACAGGATTAAAGCCAGGGCCGGGATTCTCCGTTGCCATTATCAAATGAAAGGTTGGTCTGAAGTCGTTAAATCGGCTTCAAAACTACTTGAAACGGAAAAAATTACTGACATGATGATCCGTGAAGCCAATCTCAAACTGGCTAATGCTTATTACCATCTGGGCGAGAACGAACAAGCCCTTAAATATTTTTCCGTGTTGGCCACGGATGTAAAATCGGCTGAAGGTGCAGAAAGCAAATATTGGAAAGCCAACATCCTATATGCTTTGAACCAAATCGATGCTGCAGAAAAAGAAGTCCTCGATTTTATAGAAATCAGTACACCGCATCAATATTGGTTGGCAAAGTCGTTCATTTTACTTTCTGATATTTATCAGGTGCGGAAGGATTCTTTCCAGGCAAAACATACCTTGAAGAGCATTCTCGATAATTATACCATTACCGATGATGGAGTCCTTGAAGAAGCCAGGCAGAAACTCAACCAAATCGAGTCGGTAGAAAATGAATCGCTCGACAATCGTTAGTCATGAAACAAAATTCAATGAAAAATCCGATCAATATGAGCAATAAATCATACTTCCCAATTATTTTTCTGGCAATGCTTACCGCTTTTTCATACCAAAAGGTACTTGCCCAGGCCAACCCCGATCTTTCAAAAGAAATTGAAGTCGTGAAAGCTTTTCAACCTACAATTACCGATGCCATTAAAATTTTGCCTACCCCCAGAATTAGTGATACAGCAAGCTATATCCCTACTTTTAATTATCAGATAAAGAGCATGTCCATTTCAACCGAAAAGACAATTAACCGCTTGCCTTCAGTCCCCTTGGGCAGTGCGCCCAAACCCGGAAGCCATACCGGTTTTGTCCGGGTTGCCGGTGGAAATGCATTTACCCCCATGGCCGAATTTTTTCTGAATACCACTCCAACGAAGAATTCGGAATTTGGAATGCAATTATTTCATTTCTCCTCAAAACCAAAAGTGCTTCTCAATAGCGGGATCAAAGAACGAGCTCCTTTCAGTTCCAACCTGGCTTCGATCTTTGCTAAGAACTATTTCAGGAAAACTGTGTTGGAATGGGATGCCAACTTCCAGCGCGAACGTTTCGACTATTATGGTTTTCCCAATACCGACTCCTTGTTGTACCGCGAAAACAAACAGACTTCTACTACTTTGGGAAAGAAACAGGTGTTTAATCAAGCATCTACCAATTTGCGACTCAGCAATTTTTCGGGAAAAACTAAAACCGATTATCAGTTGGCACTTCATTATGATTATTTTTGGAATGCAACCGGTCAACATGCCCATAAAGGAGAGTTGGATGCCAAGTTCAAGGCCGGGCTTAATCACCTGAATCTAAATTCAGGAGCTATAATTGCTTACTATAATCAAAACATGAACCAATATGAAAGCGATTCTTCAACACATCAATATCTTTTTGCTGCAATCGATCCCCAAATTGCTTTTAGCGGCAAACTGTGGGAAGCCAGGATTGGGCTTAACCTGGCTATGATCTTCGATAAGGCAGCTTCCTATCCATTTCATATCTCTCCCAAAACTTACTTTTCATTCACCCCGATTAGTGATATTCTTACTTTATTTGTGGGAACCGATGGCAAAATTGTGCCAAATTCCTATATTTCTTCAGTACGCGCCAATCCTTATCTTCATTACGATATTGATTTGAAACCTACAGAAACACAGTTGCTCATTTACGGAGGGGTAAAAGGAAAATTTGGTCAACGCATTTCCTATCTTCTGGATGTGAATTATTCAATCGTCAAGGATGAGTTGGTGTATTTCCAAAAGCTCACAAACTTCGACAATCAAATGACTGTAGTGGGCAATACGTTTAATGTTGCTTATGAAGCACTGAATGCTTTGAAATTTGGGGGGCTTATCAGGTACAGCAGTTCTGGTTTTAGCCTTTCCTTACATGGGAATTATTACCATTATAACTCAAAAACTTATACGGTAATGGTCAATAAACCGGTTTTCGATGCAGGCTTGCAGACCGAATTCGATGTTACCGGTAAACTATCGGCCCGCTTGGGCACTTCTGTAATTGGTCCACGAAATGCAGCAATCGAAACTACTCAGTATACGATAGACTCAGCCACTGGTTTATTTGGAAATGCAGCCGCAACATGGTCTTACCCGGTGATGAAAGCCATCATTGATACCCATCTTGAGGTAAATTATCAATTCAATAAACAGCTTGGCTTCTTTATTTCTGTCAATAATATCCTGAACCGGAATCATGAAAAATGGTACGGGTATAACCAACCAGGTTTGTTGGTTTTAGGTGGAATTCGCTTTGTCTTTTAGCTGCTTTTTCCCGTTTTGCCAACTGTTGAAAAGTTTTGGTATTAATGATACCGAAATTAGGTTCAAAGGACCGAATTTGTTATATTTGTCGGTTATTTCAAAAGGCAACTTGAGGATATATTATCATTCTGAATATCAATGCCAAATAAGGTTTGCAATTTTCCTTAACGACGGGTTTTTAAGGGATCTGTCGAGAGGATGTTAATACAAAAATTTTTGTCGATGAACGAACTGGAAAATAGTACACTAAACAAAGTAGATGACTACGGAGCCGATAGTATCCAAGTACTCGAAGGGCTCGAGGCGGTCCGAAAAAGACCGGCCATGTACATTGGCGATATCAACGAAAAAGGGCTCCACCATCTGGTTTACGAGGTGGTCGATAATTCGATTGACGAAGCGATGGCAGGTTATTGCAACAACATTGAAGTTGAGATCAACGAGGATGGCTCAATAACGGTTGTTGACGACGGTAGGGGGATTCCTACTGAACTGCATACCAAAGAAAACCGATCGGCTCTCGAAGTGGCCCTTACCGTGTTGCATGCTGGTGGAAAATTCAACAAAGATTCTTACAAAGTTTCGGGCGGTTTGCATGGTGTTGGCGTTTCGTGCGTGAATGCCCTTTCAACCCACCTGAAAGCCGAGATCCATCGTGCTGGGAAAGTTTGGGTTCAGGAATATTCAATAGGGAAACCACTGTATCCTGTAAAAGCTTTAGGCGATAGTAATAAAACCGGCACTATAATTACCTTCAAACCCGATGATTCGATTTTCCTAACCACTCAGTATAAATACGAAATTCTGGCCGCAAGGCTTAGGGAACTTGCTTTTCTCAACGCGGGCATTAACCTGACCATCACCGACCATCGCGAGAAAGATGAGGATGGAAACAGCCGTTTTGAGATTTTTTTCTCGAAGGAAGGACTAAAAGAATTCGTTGAGTACCTCGACGATACCCGCGAAAAGCTAATCGACGAAACCATACACATTAAAACCGAGAAAAACGAGGTGCCGGTCGAAATTGCACTGCATTACAATACCTCGTTTACCGAGAATATCCATTCCTACGTCAACAACATCAATACAATCGAGGGAGGTACCCATCTTACTGGTTTCCGCAGGGGCTTAACCCGCACCTTGAAAAATTATGCTGAAAAAACAGGAATGCTCGAGAAACTGAAATTCGAAATTAGTGGCGATGATTTCAGGGAAGGGCTTACCGCAGTTGTTTCGGTAAAGGTAGCCGAACCCCAGTTCGAAGGCCAGACCAAAACAAAATTGGGCAATTCCGATGTCAGCGCTTCTGTCGACCAAGCAGTGAGCGAAATGTTAGCCATCTATCTTGAAGAACATCCAAAAGATGCCAAGGCCATTGTACAGAAAGTAATCCTGGCGGCTACCGCCCGGCACGCTGCCCGAAAAGCCCGGGAGATGGTTCAGCGGAAAAACGTGATGACTGGCGGGGGCCTTCCTGGAAAACTGGCCGATTGCTCCGACAAGGATCCCGAAAAATGCGAAATCTTCATGGTCGAGGGCGATTCTGCAGGCGGTACCGCCAAACAAGGCCGCGATCGCCAGTTTCAAGCTATTTTACCTCTTAGGGGTAAAATCCTGAACGTGGAAAAAGCCATGCCCCACAGGGTGTTCGATACCGAAGAAATCCGAAATATTTTTACGGCCCTTGGCGTAAGCATTGGCACCGATGAAGATTCAAAAGCGCTGAATATTGCCAAACTCAGGTATTACAAAATCATTATCATGACTGATGCCGACGTGGATGGTAGCCATATCGCCACCTTAATCATGACCTTATTCTTCCGCTACATGATCGATCTGATCCAAAACGGGAACCTGTATATTGCAACCCCGCCACTTTATCTGGTTAAAAAGGGGAAGAGAGAGGAATATGCCTGGACAGAAACACAACGCTTAAGGCTTATCGAAGAAATGTCGTCAGGAAAAGATTCATCAGTCCATGTTCAACGCTATAAAGGGTTGGGTGAAATGAATGCCGAACAATTATGGGAAACTACAATGAACCCTGAAAAACGTACCCTGCGACAGGTTACCATCGAAAATGCTGCTGAGGCCGATCATATTTTCTCCATGCTTATGGGCGACGATGTTCCGCCAAGACGCCAGTTTATTGAAGACCATGCAACCTACGCCAATATCGACGCGTAAGGTGCTGTACGATATTTGAAAAGGGGAGTAAAGCAAAAATGGTTTACTCCCTTATTTTTTAAGAAAATTCTCAGGGATGTGCTCCAATAAACCGATCAAAAAATCCCAAAATTTTTGTACCGAAGTTATTTCAATTCTTTCGTCGGGCGAATGAGCCCCTTTAATGGTTGGACCAAATGAGATCATATCAAGAATAGGATACTTTTCAAGGAACAAACCACACTCAAGGCCTGCATGAATAGACCGTACCATGGGCTCATTGCCAAACAATTCCTGATAAATCACGGTAGCTAATTTCAAAACTTCAGAATTTGGATTGGGCGACCAGCCAGGGTAACCATCCGAATGGACAACCATTGCTCCGCCTTGCTCGAATAGAGTTTTAACAATACCTGCCAGGTGTTCTTTGCAACTTTTCCTGTCGCTTCTTTGGCTTGTCGAAATAGTAATGGCGTCGTTCCCAGTTAATTTTATGGAAGCCAGATTGGTTGAAGTTTCAACCATGCCAGGCATGCGCTGGCTCATTGAAAATACCCCGGTAGGAACGATGTACAACGACCTGATGAGCTGAAGTGCACAAACATCAGAAAATACATGGGTGGGAGAATCGGTACTTTCAAGTTGAAGCTGTACAGAGGGTTCCGTTATCGAAATTTCCTCCTCTACCAACGACCGATAGATGTTGAAGTCGGCCACCAAGGCTTCTTTCTCTTTCGATGGAATCAAAACAGTGGCAGTAGCTTCCCTCGGAATAGCATTTCTTAGGTTGCCGCCTTCAATTTGAGATATCTTCAGGTCATATTTTTGCATCGAATTCCAAATGAAGCGGGTCAGTATTTTTATGGAGTTTTGTCGGCCCTTATCGATGTCGTCGCCCGAATGACCTCCCATTAACCCTGAAACAGAAAGCTGAACGGCGAAAAATCCTTTGGGAGTTGGAATTCGTTCGATGGCAAATTCAGCTAAGGTATCCATTCCTCCTGCACAACCGATGAAAATTACCCCTTCGTCTTCCGAGTCAAGGTTCAGCAAAATGGATCCATCCATGAAACCTGGTTTTAATGCAAATGCACCGGTTAAACCGCTTTCTTCATCTACTGTAAAAAGACATTCAAGCGGGCCATGCTTAATGTCGTGGGATGAAAGAATGGCCAACTGCGTGGCAATGCCAATGCCACAATCTGCCCCTAATGTGGTATCCCTGGCCTTTACCCATTCTCCGTCAATGTAGGGTTGAATGGGGTCGATTTCGAAATTGTGCTTGCTATGTTGATTTTTCTCGCCAACCATGTCGAGATGAGATTGAAGAATCACTTTTTTGCGATTTTCCATGCCTTGAGTTGCCGATTTGGATATCAAAACATTGCCCACGTCATCAATCTTAATCTCCAGGTTTTCAAAACGGGCAAACGATTCGAGGTAGCTTATCATTTTGCCTTCCTTTTTCGAAGGCCTGGGGATGGAACACACTTCTCCAAAATACTGCCAAACTGTTGATGGCGACAAACCTGATATTTTATTATTCATTGTAGGAAATTCTTAAAGATTCAAGGAAAACAAAGATGCTACTTTTTGCATTCCCATCGAAATTTTTTTTCTTGAAATTCTCGATTCTTCTGATTTTACCGACAGTGAAAAATTTGCTATTTTTGAAAATGACTAAGAGAGAATTAGCATGAAACGATTATTTATATTGCTCGTCTTGGTGGGTTGTTCTTTTTTCGGGATGGCCTCGAATGAGCTTGTTGGAAAATGGAAGACCATTGATGATGTGACCGGAGAAGTTAAATCGATTGTCGAAATCATCGACCAAGACGGAAAATTGTATGGGACCATAATCCAAGTTTTCAACAAAGATCCTAATTTTAATCCTCTTTGCCATCAATGTAAAGATCAGTTGAAAGGAGAAAAAATAATTGGCATGCAAATTATTAATGGATTGGAACTTGTGGAAGGTCGTTGGTGTGGTACAAGGGGGATCCTTGATCCTGATAACGGAAAGTATTATGATGTGAAAATTTGGCTGGATCCCGAGAATCACGATCGCCTTCTGGTAAGGGGTTATTTTTCGTTTTTGTTTCGCACCCAGGTTTGGCAAAGAGAAAGGTAATACTTCTGCAAATCCTGATATTAAAAAATCTTAAAGTAATGTATTTTTGGTTGTTGTGATGATGTAATAACAGACAAAAAAGTCTTATATTTGATCATGTAAAAACACGATAAACTTATATAGTCATGTTGTACTTGATTATTGCAATAGGAATTTTTTTGATGGCGGTGGGAGTATCGTTTATCAATGAACAAAAAGGAAGGGGCATGGTTAAGAACTGATCATGTTCAAAATACAAACAGCATCTTTGGTCTTGGTAGGGTTAAACCCAACCATGGCCTTATAGAATTGATAAAAATCAGAGGCTTTCAATTTAAATTGAAAGCCTCTGATTTTTATTTTTTTAATAATTATTTCGCTTCGAGAATTTGTTTTTTCTTGGCATTGAATTCTTCCTGTGTAATAATCCCCTCATCGAGTAACTTTTTTAATTCCCTCAGTTGATTGGTATTGTCAAGTAAGTTGTTGTTCAATTCATTGGGTTGGGCATTCCCGATTAATGGAACGAGAGCGTAAGTCCGACCGGGTTTGTACTTGGCACCCCAGAGCCACCAAATAGGGGTGAAAAACATGCCGCAGATAATGGCTCCCGGATCGGGTTCTTCGAGACGGTAAAATTGGGTGTAATAGGTTTCAAAACCGTCTTTTTCGATTCTTACTTCGGTTGATGAACCAATAATTTTTGAATCAGAGTATTCATAAGGGGTCACACCAAC
>CAZSIK010000190.1:162-8630 GCA_964606515.1 uncultured Prolixibacteraceae bacterium | reverse complement strand
ACCCGATGCCAAAAGAACTAAAGCCAGGATAAAGCAATTCATTTTTAAGGGTAAAGAGTTCTGTTTCATGGTCGATTTGTTGATTTATGAGTTACAAATTTACTAATTGGGAGCAATTTTACCAATAATTATACCATAGAAAGCTTTTTGTTTGTAGGATAATGAAAAAAAGGCCGGAATGATGTTCCGGCCAAATTATTAATAATGGAATGAATTATCCTAAGTATGATTTAAGCAATTTGCTACGTGAAGTATGACGTAAGCGGCGTATTGCTTTTTCCTTGATTTGACGCACCCTTTCACGGGTAAGACCGAAACGTTCGCCAATTTCTTCGAGTGTCATTTCCTGGCTCCCGATTCCGAAGAAAAGCCTCACAATATCGCTTTCTCTTTCGGTAAGGGTGGCAAGAGCCCTGTCGATTTCCCTGGCCAACGATTCCTGAATCAGTTTCTTGTCGGCATTGGGTGAATCGGTATTGGGCAACACGTCGAGCAGGCTATTGTCTTCACCATCGACAAATGGAGCATCGACCGAGATATGGCGGCCCGACACTTTGAGTGTGTCGGCTACTTTATCAGCTGGCAGATCCATGGCTTCGGCCAATTCTTCAGAAGAGGGCTTACGTTCATGTTCCTGTTCGAATTTGGAAAAGGCTTTGTTGATTTTATTCAGAGAGCCTACCTGGTTGAGTGGAAGACGAACAATGCGCGATTGTTCAGCTAAAGCTTGAAGAATGGATTGACGGATCCACCAAACAGCATACGAGATGAATTTGAATCCACGGGTTTCGTCGAACTTTTCAGCCGCTTTAATTAGGCCCAAATTGCCTTCGTTGATCAGGTCGGGCAAACTAAGTCCCTGATTTTGATATTGTTTGGCAACCGAAACCACGAAGCGAAGATTGGCACGGGTTAGTTTTTCAAGGGCTGCATGATCGCCCTTTTTAATCCGTTGTGCCAACTCAACCTCTTCCTCAACGGTGATGAGTTCTTCCTTACCAATCTCTTGTAAGTACTTGTCTAAAGAAGCACTTTCACGATTAGTAATTGATTTTGTGATCTTTAATTGTCTCATATACTCTCCTAGAAAAATCGCGCAAATATATAACTTTCAACCCACTTATTCAAAAAATTATCTTCATTTTATCTTTGATGCCTCTTAAAGGAGATAATTCTTGTTTTTAATTCAAGCCAAAAACGTAGTAAGCGTCTTCGCCATTAGGGTATTTACCTTCAACAAGTACACCGCCCCGAATGTTCTTTACTATTTCTTTAATTTCTTCAACTGAATTTACTGAATGTTTATTAACATGGGTGATGACAAATCCTTTCCGTAAGCCGGCCTCTTTAAGTTTGCCGCTAGTTAATTCTTTAACAACCAGTCCGTTTCGAATTTTCAACTTTTCAAGTGTAGCTTGATCTGCTGGTTCCAATTCAGCCCCCAACACGTTAAGGTTATTTTTTACAACTCCCATTCCTCCTTGTGTATTACGAAGAGTTACGGCAAAAACCTTCTCCTTATTTTTTCTTTTGACCAATACCTTTATTTCTTTTCCCGGGCGGTAACGACCAACCTGTTCTTGCAGTTCGCTTGTTGAATTCACATTTATTCCTTCAATTGCAACTACCACATCGCCCTCCTGTATGCCTGCCTGGTCGGCTGCTCCATCGGGGGCCACGCTGGCAATGTAAACCCCTTCAATTTTGTCCATGCCTAGTTCTTTAGCCAATTCGGCATTGACCGTCTGAATGGAAATGCCCATAATGGCCCGTTGTACCTCTCCGTATTCTTTTATGTCTTCAACTACTTTTTTTACAATGCTTACAGGCACCGCAAATGAATACCCGGTAAAAGAACCAGTACGTGAAGCGATTGCAGTATTGATTCCGACCAATTCACCCTTTGTGTTAACCAAAGCACCGCCACTATTTCCGGGATTCACTGCTGCATCGGTTTGAATAAACGACTCGATGGGCAATTGACCTCCGATGATCCCAATACCCCTTGCTTTGGCGCTAACAATACCTGCTGTTACGGTTGAGTTCAGGTTAAAGGGATTACCAACGGCAAGAACCCACTGGCCTAATTTGAGCGCATCGCTATCACCAAAAGGAATATTTGGAAGGTTTTTTTCATCAATCTTCAATAGGGCAATGTCGGTCGAAGGATCAGTTCCAACCAGTTTTGCATCGAATTCGCGGTTGTCGTGTAGAGTCACCTTGATCACCTGGGCTTTCTCGATCACATGGTTATTGGTAACGATATATCCATCGGGAGAAATGATGACTCCCGATCCTGTTGCTTGTTGCATTGGAGGTTGTTCATAGTAATACCGGTCTCCAAAAAAGAAATCAAAAAGCGGGTTGCCGCTCGACATGCTGCCTTGTTGTTGGAATTGGGTTTGGATATTGACCACACCCTGAACCGATTGCTCTGCGGCATAGGTCAGGTCGGGCAATTGGCCATCGCCTGAAAAATTGGCATACTGAACCGCCTGGGGCTGGGTTACGGTAACGATTTTGGGTTTTTCGATATAATGGGTGTAAATGTGGAGTGCACTCAGCCCTCCCACTGTTGCCGTTAAAATGGCGAAAATGAAAACATATATTCTCTTCATGGCAAAAATTTTTTTGTTGGTTTGTTTATTAAAAACGCAAAAATAATTCCCTAAGTTTACCGGTGACTTTGTGTCAGTTCTTGTTTAACATACTTTAACCGAATTGAAGTTCTCTTGTTAAAAGAAATTAAGAGACTATTTGTAATTTAATTACTCGTATTAAATGAAATTGAATTTTTTTAAATATCAAGGTGCAGGAAATGATTTCGTAGTAATTGACAATCGAAATCAAATATTTAACGGTAATGATCCTCGTTTGATTGCTTTCCTATGCGACCGTCGTTTTGGTATTGGAGGCGATGGCTTAATGTTGCTGGAGCAAGTCGATATTTACGATTTTAAAATGGTTTATTTCAATTCGGATGGTTTTGAAGCTTCAATGTGTGGGAACGGGGGCCGCTGTATTGTTTCTTTCGCAAAGCACCTGGGACTGATCGATCAGTCTACCCGTTTTTTAGCTGCCGATGGGGTACATGATGCCTTGATTGACAGCAAGGGCTTGGTTGATTTACGCCTTAATGATGTTGACCAAATTACTGTTTTTGAAGATGGTTATTTCCTGAATACTGGGGTGCCTCATTTTGTAAAGTTTGTTGAGGACCTTTCGGTCATCGATGTGGCACAAGAGGGCCGGGAACTGAGGTATGATCCCCGTTTCCAAACCTCAGGAACCAATGTAAATTTTGTACAACAAAAAGGCAAGCACCTTGTGGTGTACACCTATGAGCGAGGAGTGGAGTGCGAAACCCTGGCCTGTGGAACTGGTGTAAGTGCTTCGGCCTTGAGCGCAGCTTTCAAATCCGGTATTTTAAACGGACAATTTGACATTGAAGCAAAAGGTGGAAAACTTTCTGTTCGTTTTAAAGGTTCTAATGGCCATTATTCGGATGTGTGGCTGAAAGGCCCTGCTTTACAAGTTTTTGAAGGATTTATCGAAATGTAAATGAGACACTGGAAGTTCGCTTTTCTAATCGTGTTCTTTTTTTTGGGATGCCAAAATAAGCACAACACGAAACCAATTGTTGCATCTACTTCATGGACAGCGGCCTATGTCATGGCTGCGGGTGCCGAACAAGTTGCGACCCTTGCCCCGGCATCGATGTTGCATCCTGCGGAATATGAAATGAAACTTTCAGACCTGCGTATGATCAGGAAGGCCGACTTTGTGGTTTATGCTGGATATGAATTGCTGGTAAAACAAATGGTACAAGGTCTTGGCGAAGAAGAAAAACAGCTTATAAAAATTGAAACTGGCTATAGTTTTGAACAGGTCCGAAAAAATGTGCTCCATTTGGCTACTCAATTTGGGACTCTTGAGGCAGCAAAGCGAAACCTTGACCAAATCGAACTTGCTTTTGAAAAGGCAAAATGTATTGTTGAAGAAAATGGATTTCGGGGCATTCCTGTCGTTGTGCATCACCATCAAGCTGGTTTTGCTGAAGAAATCGGCTTTCATGTTGTAGGTACTTTTGGCCCTCATCCTCCTGAAGCATATGAAATTATTAACCTGTTGGCTTTAAAACCAAAGCTGATTATTGATAATTTTCATAATCCTGTTGGTAAAGTTCTTGAAAATTCGGGTAGAACCAAAAGAGTGATGTGGATTAATTTTCCTGGTCCGAAAAATACACTCACTCTTGATGAGGTTATTCTGGCCAATATCGAATTGTTGCTACCATAATGCCTATATAAATAGTTAATGCATCCAAGTTTTTTAATAGTTTTGCAGTTGAGATATAACATAAAAAGCAAAGAAAATTGGATCTGATTTCAAGCATACCCCATACCGGCTTTTATCTTGTCGCCGGAGTCGCGGTTTCTATTTCCGTGGCATACCTTGTTTATTTTTTTCGATACAACAAACGTGAATTTAACTCTTTACAGCGTTATTCCTTAGCCATTGTAAGGGGTATGTCGCTAGGTATCGTCTTTTTTTTGTTACTTGGTTTATTGATTCAGCTTACTCGTAAGTACTACGAGAAGCCTGTTCTGGCTATTGCAGTCGATCATTCAGAATCGGTTAAGACAGGGTATCCTCGTATTTCTGAAGATATGGAAATGTTTCTGGCAAAAGCAAGGCAAGAATTGGGCGATCGATTCAATATTCAGCTAATTCAATTTGGTGAAGCTTATAATTCCCAACCAGATATGCGGTTTGTTGATAAGGTTTCAGATTATAATCTGTTTTTCGAAAACATCATCAATCAGTATTACAACCTGAACCTGGGAGCCGTGGTTTTGGTAGGAGACGGTATCGTTAATAAGGGGAAAAGCCCTTTGCTGAAGGCTATGAACCTTAATGCCCCATTATATGCGCTAGGTACCGGAGATACCACCGTGTTTGCCGATCAGGCTGTTGTTGAGGTTATTCACAATCCATCGGTTTTTATAGGGAATGATTTTTCTTTTCAGGTTGACCTTAACTTTAAAAATTTTGAGTCCGATTCTGCCCATATTGAAGTTTTAATGGGTAATAGGATTGTGGTTTCTGAAAAGATTAACGTTTTGCAAAGTTCGTATTTCGTGTCGAAAAAATACACTTTAACAGCTGATAAGGCTGGTCTTCAGAAGGTTCAAGTTCGATTAACTTCTGTGATCGAAGAAAGAAACCTGCAAAACAACCATTATCAGTTCACCATCGAAGTACACGAAAAAAAGCAGAAAGTGTTACTGTTAAGTCAGGGGCCTCATCCCGACATGGGTACCCTGGCCGCATCGTTAAAGGAACAAGCAAACTTTGAAGTAACTTCCACCTTCTTGCATCTCTTTTCTGGGGACCTCGATTCTTACGATCTGGTGGTTCTCAATCAGCTTCCTTCCTTGGTTCAGCAACAGGCAGCAGTTTACGAGCAGGTTAAAGAATCGAAGGTCGCGGTACTTGTAATTGTCGGACCTTCAACCTCAATCGCTGCGATGAACAACCTGAATCTGCCATTTTCGCTTGAACCCTCGGTCAAATATGAAGAAAGCATGGTGTATTTTAATCCGGCTTTTTCTCAGTTTTCAATTCCTTCAGAAGTACTTGCCCTGGAAAGTGAACTTCCTCCCCTGTTAACCTACTTCACCAAATACAAGATAGATAGCAGGATGAATGTGTTGGCTTACCAAAAAATCAATAACCTGGTCATGGATTTTCCACTCATGGCTTTTGGTGAAGTCGACAGAAGAAAAATAGGGGTAGTATTCGGGGAGGGAATCTGGAGATGGAGAATGAGGGAATTTCAGCAGCTCGAATCGAATGTGGGTACTTCTTCTGCTTTTGTCAATATGATCACTTATTTGGCTTTAAAAGAAAATCAAGACCAGTTTAAGGTGCGTTACAAAACTATTGTTGATGAAATTTCACCGGTGGTTTTTAAAGCCCGTTTGCTCGACGAAATCTATGCACCTGTGCTTAATGCCGAAGTCAAGTTAGTGTTAACTGACTCAACAGGGGCCGAGTTGAATTATTTATTCGACCCTTCAGATTTGGATTATGAGCTAACTTTAGGCTTTTTGCCAGCTGGAGAATACCAGTTTGTTGCTTCCGCTAGTTTAAGCGATCAGGAATTCAACCAAAAAGGACAATTCACCGTTCAACCTGTACAACTCGAAAATCAGAACATGACGGCTAATTTCGGACTTTTAAAAGAGCTTTCGACGTTAACTGGGGGCGAATTTTTTACGATTGATCAGTCGGGACGTTTAATTGAAACCTTAAAACTGAACTCAGGGATTGAAAAAAAGGAGCACTTCGAAACCAGCATTAGGGAAATTATTGAGTTGAAATGGATCTTTCTTATCTTAATATTGCTGCTTTCGTTGGAATGGTTTTTGAGAAAATTTTGGGGAAGTTATTAGTTTGACGAAAACTTGCTTTAATTTCTAGAATAAGAAATGTTTGGCATACTTTAGATTAAAAAATACTGAGATGATACAAATGAGACGAGTATATTTATTTTTGTTTTTTTTGTTCCTTGTTTCAGGATTGTCGGCCCAACTTAAAAAGTTTACTGTCGAGGTCCCCATCCAACCCAAAATAAATCTTTCCGATTCGATACAAAGTATAACCATTCTTAATAGGAGTCTTTCTCCTGAATTTCAAAATTACAATGATGATTCCCTTCAGGTCGGCTTTTACCGGTCTAATTTTCGGGCTAACCGGATTATTCTCGACAGTCTTGCATCTGACTCACTGATAAAAACGGTCGGGGATCTTCTTTTCGATTCTTACCGTTTTGATATTGTTATCCCGGTTGAGCGTAATATTTCGCGTTTTCTCAGCTTCAATGAAGTTCCAGATACACTAAGCCGCAATTATGTCAAAGCTATTTGTGATTTGTATAACACCGATGCCTTGTTGGTATTAGAAAATTTGGCCATGCGAATAGATGCGGATTATCGTCGTCGTCAAGAATATATTTACGACGATTATTACAGGGTGCATAATGCCTCGATCGATGTATATTATCTGGCACGTTGGAAATTATATGACCCCGATACCAGCATCTTGTTTGTGGATTATACTGATGTGGATACCCTGTTTTGGGATGCCACGGAATTTGATGTAAATACTTTATTCACCAATTTACCCTCGGTAAAAGAAGCCACTTTAGAAACGGCCTTTTTTGCAGCACATAAATTTTCAGAATTGATCGCACCCAAGTGGATCAATGAAACAAGGTATTACTTTGTTTTGCAGAAGCCTGAAGTTGACCAGTCGGTGACTTTTGCTGCTGAAGGAGATTGGGAAAAAGCACTTGAAAATTGGCTTAAGTATAGCGATACCGGATCAAAGTCGTTTAGAGGAAAGGTATTGTTTAACGTGGCTTTAGCTTATGAAATGACCGGAGATGTTGAGAATGCTTTAAAATGGGTTGGTGAAGCCCAAAAGTTATACTATCGCGAGGTCAATACCTTATATACAAAAACCTTGCTTGAGCGAAAAAGCCGGTTGAAAAGTAAAAACCCGGTTTTTACAAAATAAGAAAATCAAATGCCGGGCTAATTTGCATAAACACTGAAGAATTGATGGTGATACATTCATGTTAATCGCTGTCAATCCAAGTAAACAAATATTCGTCTTTGAATTCTATTTCAAAGGCTTTTAAAAATGCAAGGTATTCTTCTTTGAATGTTCGCTTTTTGTGATGTTCTTTTTGGTTCGCGATGTATTGTATTACATCGGTTAATTGCGAATGGCTGTATGAGAAAGCCCCGAAACCTTCCTGCCATTGAAAATTGAATCGGGTAAAATTCTTTTCTTTAATAAAAGTATTCGATGATTTTTTGGTTTCGCGGACCAAATCGGATAGGCAACATGTTGGTTTCAAGCCAATGAACAAATGGATATGGTTTGAAGTGCCGTTGATGGCTATCATTTTTTGTCCCTTGTTTTGGATAGTGCCGGTAATGTATTTGTATAGTTCTTCTTCCCAAGTGGGGTGAATGAGGGCATTACGGTTTTGCACGGCAAAAACGATTTGAATGTAGATTTGAGAATAGGTGTTGGCCATATTATTATTTATTAGATGTTTGTGTGTTTAATCCCAGAGGGATTGTATGTGTATAGAAAAATGGATGGGGTGAAGATGTGCGACCCCGGCTGGGGTCGGATACTTCGTACGTAGGTTCGTTTCTATAAACATGTGACCCCTCCGGGGTCGGTGATGGTTGCGAGATGTGAGGGACGAATCCCACATGCGGACATGCGTTTCTATAAACATGTGACCCCTCCGGGGTCGGCGATGGTTGCGAGATGCGGGGGTTCAATCCCAGAGGGATTGTATGTGTATAGAAAAATGGTTTTGTGTAGAATGTGCGACCCCGGCTGGGGTCGGATACTTCGTACGTAGGTTCGTTTCTATAAAC
>CAZSIK010000189.1:0-8693 GCA_964606515.1 uncultured Prolixibacteraceae bacterium | reverse complement strand
TTGCTGAAATCAACTGCAAAGTACAGGTCTGAACTTAACCTCTCGGTGTACAATGCCTATGCACGAAAGAACCCTTATGCTTATTTGTTTCGCCAAGATCGTGAAAACCCGGCCTATACCCACACGGTAATGGTTTACCTTTTTTCGGCTGTACCCTCGATAAGCTGGAATTTTAAATTTTAAATTATGAAGAAAAAAATGGTCTTTGCCCTTATAACTTTTTTGCTCCTCTCGTGTGAAGAAGAAGTGGTTCTTGATCTGAAAGAAATAGATAAAGCCATTGTGGTTGAAGCCACTATGATGAATCCAATCGGAGAGGTTAGGGTTAATTTGTCGTATAGTCAGAGTTTTTACGACAATACAGCAACTGAAACCCTTAGTGAAGCTAAGGTTTATTTATCTGGCCCCGACTTATTAAAAATCCCAATTAACAATTTGGGCAATGGGGCTTTTGGTGTTAATGGATTAATTTTAGGCAGTAATATCACCTATAACCTGTTTGTCGAAACTGGAGAAAAAACAATTGAAGCGAATGCTGTATTGCCTGAAATTGTTGCAATTGACCAGATAGTACAGGTTGCCAATCCTTTCTCGGGGCCCGACAGCATTAACCTGATCACCAATTTTCGCGATCTTCTCGGTCAGGATAATTATTTCAGATTGAAGGTGAATAAAACGGGAAGAAAACCCAGCACTGAATTCTTTCTTGTAGACGATAGTTTCGGTAAGGATGGTATTATTTCTGCACCGGTTTATTATAAAAATTTTGCCAGGGGAGATACTGCCATCGTTGAATTGTTTCACCTTACCAAAGCTACCTGGGATTATTACAGTGGCCTTTCGGAAAATCAAGGCGGTTCTTTTAATTCAGTATCACCTGGAAATCCGGTATCCAACCTTCCTGATGGGGTAATGGGATACTTTGCCGGTCTGGGATATTTTGCTGATACAGTCATCATCACTGGGCCAGAATTTTTTTAAATTCCATATTACTTACAAGATGAAAGAAATCCTTTATTTTGTGGGAAACTTGTTTAAAGTTATTGAAAATGAAATTAATTATTAATTACCTTATCCTATTCACTTTAATAATGACAGTAAGTTGCAAGGAACAACCGAAGACGGATGAAGCATCCGAATTTCAGTTTTTAGTCGAACAATTTGCCGATCTGCGCATCATGCGTTATCCTGTTGAAGGCTTCGACCAACTTGAACTGAAACAAAAGGAACTGATTTATTATTTGTCGCAGGCCGCGATCGAGGGTCGTGATATTTTGTTTGATCAGAATTATCGCCACAACCTTACCATTCGTCGCACCCTGGAAGCGATTTACGAAAGCGACAACACCAATCGAGAAGCCCCTGAATTCAATGCGTTCGAAGTTTATCTGAAAAGGGTGTGGTTCTCAAGTGGCATTCACCACCATTATTCTACCGATAAAATAGATCCGGGTTTCTCTTCCGAATATTTTGTTTCGTTGATAGAACCAGTTAGTGAAAGCAAGCTTCCACTTCTGCCAGGTGAAACGAAGGAGCAGTTAATTCAACGGCTTATCCCAATAATTTTCGATCGGGATGTTGATGCCAAGAGGGTAAACCAAACCGAAGGAACCGACCTGCTTTTAACTTCAGCTAACAATTATTGGGGCGAGGGTGTCACCCAAGCCGAGGCCGAAGCATTTTACGATTCTATTTCAAACTCCAACGATCCTGAACCTATCTCTTATGGTTTGAACAGCCGCTTGGAAAAAGAAGAAGGAAGGCTGGTTGAAAAAGTTTGGAAGGTTGGGGGAATATACTCTCCGGCAATCGAGAAAATAGTGTTCTGGCTCGCTAAGGCATTGGATGTTGCTGAAAACGAAAAACAAAAGGAAGTTATTGATCTCTTGATTCAATATTACCAGACCGGCGATTTGAAAACCTTCGACCAATATTGCATTGCCTGGCTCAAAGATCAGGAATCGCTCGTTGATTTCGTAAACGGTTTTACCGAAACTTATGGCGATCCCCTTGGGATGAAGGCAAGTTGGGAAAGCCTGGTCAATTTTAAAAACCTTGAGGCCACCAAACGCACCGAAATCATCAGCCGGAATGCACAATGGTTCGAAGACCACTCGCCGGTCGATTCCAGATTTAAAAAGCCTGAGGTAAAAGGAGTAAGTGCAAAAGTAATTACCGCAGCCATGTTGGGTGGAGATTGTTACCCGGCTACACCGATCGGGATTAACCTGCCCAATGCCGATTGGATCAGGAAAGAGTATGGTTCAAAGTCGGTTACAATCGAAAACATCACCTACAGTTACAGCAAAGTAAAAGAAAACGATGGCTTTCTTGAGGAGTTTGCTTACTCGCAGGAAGAGATCGAAAGGAGCCAGAAATACGGGTTCCTGGCCGATAACCTTCACACCGACCTTCACGAATGTCTTGGCCATGGTTCCGGTCAATTACTGCCGGGAGTTTCCGGAAGAGAACTGAAGGCATACGATGCTGCGATCGAAGAGGCCCGTGCCGATCTGTTTGCCCTTTATTATCTGGGCGATAGAAAGACAGTTAAATTAGGTTTACTTCCCGACAGGGAAGCTTACAAAGCCGAGTACGACAGCTACATCCGAAACGGGATGATGACCCAGTTGACCCGAATTGTATTGGATAACCAAATTGAACAGGCCCACATGCGCAACCGGGCATTAATTTCACGATGGGCCTTCGAAAAAGGGAGGGCCGATAAGGTGATCGAACGATTGGTACGCGAGGGTAAAACTTATTATGTGATCAACGATTACAAAAAATTAAGAGTCTTATTTGGAGAGCTTCTTTCTGAAATACAACGGATTAAATCGGAAGGCGATTTTGATGCTGCCCGTGACTTGGTCGAAAATTATGGGGTAAAGATTGAGCGCGAATTGCATGAAGAAGTACTCGATCGCTTCGCTAAACTCAATATTGCACCTTATTCAGGTTTTGTTAATCCGGTTTATCTAGTTGAGAGAGACTCTGAAGGAAATATTACAGATATTAAACTCGATTATTCTGAAGGATATACTGAACAAATGTTGCGATACAGCAGGGAGTATTCTTACTTGCCGGATTACAATTAGAATTGTAAAAAAAAGAATATCAAGCCAATAGAATATCGGTTGCCGATGTTCTATTGGCTTTGTTCGTCGGGTAGAGGATGGTCGTCGCTAACCAAAATCATCATTGAATAGGCTTGAACGAAGGCTGAATGGACGATGTGCTCCGATAGTCCGTTTTCGTCGATGGCAAAACCATTGGCCACTTGTTTCCACTTTTTCCGCTTTAATGGAAATACGATTGGATTTGGATTGTTGTTGAATATTATCTTAATAAGTTTCCATGAGTCACCATTGGCGTGGTCGTTAATCGAAAAACAAACTACACCGGGCATGTAATATCCCGAAAATTTCAGGTGATTCCTTATTTGTTCGGCACTGGTCATCCTGAAGGCCGGATGATTTTTTCTTAAGGAAATTAATTGCTTAAAGTAGTTGTTTACATAAGAAAAGAGTGCTTTACGGCTCCAGTCGATCATGTTGATATCGTCGGGTTGGTTATACGAATTCCCATGTCCCTTCTTGGTCCTGAGCATTTCTGCACCCGCATGGAGGAAAGGAATTCCCTGAGAGGTAAAAAGGATGGCCCCTGCAAGGCAAACCATTTTGGCCAATTCCTGAAGGCTGGCTTCAGGCCTCGAAAATTTTATTTTGTCGTATAAGGTGTAATTATCATGGCACGAAATGTAGTTTATGCTTTGTTGTGGCGAAAGCGACCAGGCCCATTTGGTCGAGGCTACGTAGTTATAAATGATTTGCGGATGAAAGGTCGCTGCCACCAGACCATATTTCACCGATTCTTCGTTTAGGGTTTGTCCGCTGGCAAATCCCAGGCTTTGAACCTGTCCCCAATGTCCTTTAACTGCATCTCTGAAATCGTCGTTGAACATGGCTATACGGTTTAGCCGGGGTGTGTTTTCCTTTACTGCCCTGAATTTTCCATCCAAAGGGCTTTCGGCAGCCGTCCATCCTTCGCCGTACATCACGATCCGAGGGTCAATTTCATCGAGTTTTTTTCGGATATGGTTCATGGTTTCGATATCAAAAATTCCCATCAGGTCGAATCTGAATCCATCGATATGGTATTCCCTGGCCCAAAAACAAACCGAATCAATAATATACCTTCTTACCATGGCCCGTTCTGAAGCGATTTCAGTACCGCATCCACTGGCATCGCTAAATGTACCGTTGTAGCGTTGGCGGTAAAAATACCCGGGTACAAGCTGGTTAAACCACGAGTGATTGATCAGGGCAGTGTGGTTGTATACTACATCCATAATCACCCCGATGCCCTTTTGATGTAAGGTTTGAATTAACTTTTTCAGTTCAAAAATCCTGGTAGCCCCATCGAAAGGATTGCTTGAATAGGAACCCTCGGGAGCATTGAAATTCAATGGATCGTACCCCCAATTGTATTGATCCTGGGGTTGTCGTTCTTCGTCGATGGTATTGAAATCAAAAATAGGCAACAGTTGAACATGGGTGATGCCCATTTCAACCAAATGATCGAGACCGGTTTTAACTCCTTCGGGTGATCGGGTGCCGTTTTCTGTAAGTCCTAAAAATTTTCCTTTATGCTGAATTCCTGAATAGGGATCAATCGAAAAATCGCGGATATGGAGCTCATAAATAACCATATCGGTATAATTATCGGGTAAGATCCTCAGGTCGTTTTCCCAATCTGGTGGATTTGTTTTTTCCAAATCACAAATCATGGCCCTCAACCCGTTAACTCCAACTGCAGCAGCATATGGATCGGGGACCTCATCCCTCCATTTATCGTCGGTATAAGCTTGAACAGTGTAATAATGGCCATGAAAGTCGCCTGGCAAATCGGTTTCCCAAAGGCCATCCATCAGTCTGACCATATTTTGCTCGAGAAGCATACAATCGCCTTTACCTTGTTGATATAGCCTGATTTTTACCTCTGAAGCCGTTGGCGCCCATAACCTGATTTCTGTATGACTTCGTTTATAAATGGCCCCAAGGGCTTGATCGTGAACCACCGGGTAGGTTGAAAAATCGATATGGCCAAAATTCCATTTCATGGGTTTGATTTTTCCAGATTATTATTCACTGTCGGTATGCAGGTTTGCTCAAAGCCAATGACGAAGTTAACCATTTGGGAAATAAGCTGGTGTGCGACGAGCGAACCGGGCAGATATCGATTCCTCCGCGGCGGGTATACAGGCAACATACCAACAACTGGTCGGGCGAAAATTGATTGAAAAGCCTTTTGTAAATCATTTCGCAGATTTCTTCATGGAAATGGTTCTCGTTGCGCAACGAAACGATGTACTGCAATATACTTTCAGATGTTGGCAAATTATTGCCCTTCATTGAAGTTCCCCAATCGGGCTGATGAGTAATTTTGCAATTACTTCTTAATAAATGAGTACCCCATTTTATTTCACCTTTTACTTTAGATGAAACCAATAAGGAAGGGGTTTCGGTGAAGTGCTCAAAGAGGAGCGATTCAACACCCTTATTCTCTTCTAAAATGGAATATTCGTTAAAATCGAAGACCATAATTTTGGATTGGTGGTCAAAAGCGGTTACACTTACCCGGCAGGACAGTAGGGCAGAAAGATCTGAAGAAATGATCGCCAGTGCAAGGTTAAGCCCTTCGGCAGGCGTTTCCCCTAAAAGTTCCATATTAAAAGAATTCAGGTACAGTTTCAACGATTTACTTTCAACCAAAAAGAGACTGTCAGATGGATAGACCATTTTTAAAATGGCGGTAACGGGCAAAGAATGTAGGGTCATGAAGCCAAACTCGTAGGCATGCCATACATCGCAACCCTTGAAAGGCAATGCCTCATTCCTCAAATCATATTGCACACGGTTAAGTGCCCGTGGAACGGCAACCAATACACTTTTATCGTACCTGACAGGGTATTGGCTCTGTTGGCCAAGATGGGTCGCTTCGATTTGCATGAGGCGGAAAAATAGTACATTTCTTTCAATAAACCGACAAATGTTGGAATTTTTCAACTGCCATGGCAATAAACAGGCGACAAGCTAAATAATCCATACATTTTTATCTTTTATTAAATTTTTGTTTGTAAAGCTCGAAATTCAACTTATCTTTGCATTCGAAATTTGTGTGGACAGATTTGTGTATGATTGCAACCACGGTAAAAAATGCTAAACCAACGGCTTCTGCCTTCTGCATTTACATTCACAAATCCTTCCCGATTAGTTATTAACCGCCCGAAAGGGTAAAAATGAAAAATCATGGGATATTTATTTACTTCCGAATCGGTTTCGGAAGGGCACCCCGATAAGGTTGCCGATCAAATTTCGGATGCCATTTTGGATAAAATCCTGGCTTTCGATCCAAATTCAAAAGTAGCTTGCGAAACCTTGGTAACCACTGGTCAGGTTGTACTGGCGGGGGAAATTAAAACCAACACTTACATTGATGTGCACGAGGTTGCCAGAGAAGTGATCAACCGAATTGGCTACACCAAAGCTGAATACCGATTCGATGGCGATTCATGCGGGGTGCTTTCGGCTATTCATGAACAGAGCGCCGATATCAACCGGGGTGTTGAACGGGCCGATCCGATGGAACAAGGTGCCGGCGATCAGGGAATGATGTTTGGTTATGCATGCAGTGAAACTGATAATTACATGCCCCTTTCGCTCGAGCTATCGCACAAATTGTTGATCGAACTTGCAGCAATCAGGCGCGAAGGAAAGGTAATGACCTACCTCAGGCCCGATTCAAAATCACAGGTTACCGTCGAATACGATGATCATGGAAATCCGTCAAGGATTCATACCATTGTAGTTTCGACCCAGCACGATGAGTTTATCAATCCCGAAAACCCTTCAGTTCAGGCACAATTGAAAGCCGATGAACAGATGTTGTTGAAAATCAGGAGCGATGTACGGGAAATATTAATTCCCCGGGTGCTGCAAACTTTGCCGGAAAGAGTTCAAGACTTGTTCGATAGTAATTTCATCCTTCATGTGAACCCAACCGGAAAATTTGTGATTGGAGGTCCTCATGGCGATACTGGTTTGACAGGACGGAAAATCATTGTCGACACCTATGGTGGGAAAGGGGCTCATGGTGGTGGGGCTTTCAGCGGAAAAGACCCTTCAAAAGTGGACCGTTCGGCGGCCTACGCTGCTCGTCATATTGCAAAAAATATGGTTGCTGCAGGTGTTTCCGACGAAATTTTGGTTCAGGTTTCGTATGCCATTGGTGTTGCAAAGCCCATCAATATCTTTGTAAATACCTATGGAAAAGCGAAAGTGAAAATGACCGATCCTGAAATTGCCGATAAAATTACAGTTCTCTTTGACCTTAGGCCCAGGGCTATCGAGGAGAGGTTAAAACTTCGTAATCCTATTTATGAATTAACTGCAGCCTATGGGCACATGGGCCGCGAGCCTAAAACCATTAAACGTGTTTTTTCTTCATCCTATTTCCCTACAGTTGAAAAGGATGTGGAACTATTCACTTGGGAAAAACTCGATTACGTGGATAAGATCAAAAAAGCTTTTGGCTTATAAAGAATTTATGCTCTCCGGAATCATTAAATGAATAAAGGCCTTCGCGAAGAGGGCCTTTTTTTGATCTATAGATCTGAAAAAATGTCATATATGTTTGATAAATAGAGACATAAAGTCATTTATATTTTGTTTTTCCTCTTTGTTTCCTGTCAAAATTTCTTATTCCGGGTCATGGCATTTCTTTTGGAAAATGTGTGTACAGAAATAAAAACAATGAATGTTTCACTTAAATAAAAGGAGGATTTAGCCATGACACTCGTTAGAAGGACACGCAGTTCATACCCCACGTTCCCGTCGTTTTTCGACAACATTTTTACAAGGGACTTGATGGACTGGAACAATTCAAACTTTTCGGATACCGAAACCACCATTCCGGCAGTGAATGTAAAGGAGGATCAGGACAAGTTTGATATTGAAGTTGCCGCTCCTGGCATGAAAAAGGAAGATTTTAAAATCAAGCTTGAAAATGATCTGTTGACCATTTGTTCCGAAAGGAAGGAAGAAAGAACCGAAGAAGAGAAGGGGAAATACAGTCGCAGGGAATTTAGTTATCAATCGTTCCAGCGTTCGTTTACCCTTCCTGAAGGGCACATTCAACGCGACAAGATTTCGGCAAAGTACAACGATGGAATTCTTGTCATCGAACTACCTAAGCGTGAGGAGGTAAAACCTCAGCCCCCGAAAGAAATCGAAATTTTGTAATGGTGCTTTTTCATGAGGAAAATGAGCCGCTCAGCGTTGCCGGGCGGCTCCTGTTTTTTTGTAGTCCCACCGGGACTACAACCCGCCTAAAATAATGCAAACAGAATAAAACAACCCTTTTCAAATACATTATATCAATAACCTGTTATTCAATTTTATAGTAATCTTATTTGGATTTTTGCCAAAGAATATATTTTTCAATAATTTTCAATAGTTTTAAAAAATGTCGGGATAATGTCGGGATAGAATTGTATCTTTGAATTGAACTTTTAATTTTCTGTTATGGCAACAAAAATCAAATTCTTTGTAACCAGTCCCAGGGTTAAAAAGGAATCAAAAAAGAAAAAAGACGAGGTTAATATTTTAGTCCGGTTTACAAACGGCCGACAA
>CAZSIK010000188.1:5000-8714 GCA_964606515.1 uncultured Prolixibacteraceae bacterium | reverse complement strand
CTTTCGAGGCCTGGAAAGACTTCAATCCAGAAGTGTTTGATAACGTGTATAATGCCGATTACGAGAAAGAATTCAAATTCAATATTTATGCTTCCGATATTTCTCCGGCCAATGTAAGGCTTGCTGCTGAGAACGCGCGGAATGCCGGACTTAAAAAACACATTCAGTTTCAGGCTGCCGATTTTGCCACCCTAAAACCCCAGGGGCCTGTTGGGTTTATGGTGATGAATCCTCCTTATGGGCAGAGGATGAACGACCGAATGGTTGAGCCACTCTATACAATGATCGGCGATCAACTGAAAAGGAGTTTCATTGGCTTTAAGGCATGGATATTTAGCAATTCAGAGGAGGGCTTTAAACGGATCGGATTGCGCTTTGCCCAACGCTACGAATTGAATAACGGGGCACTTCCTTGTGAATTGCGGAGCTTTGAAGTGTACGAAGGCTCGAAAAAACAAGCCAAACAAGGTTTTCAGCGACCTTATGACGATAACCGGAGTTTTAACCGGGCAGAAAGAAGTTCGTCGTGGTCGGATGGGCCTGGCGAAAGAAACTTCAATAGGACTTCCAACGACAAACCCCAAGGCAAACGAACTCGTCTGTTAAAGAAGAAAGAGGACTCGGGTACCAGCGACACAGAACCCGGGTCGGGCGATGAATAGTGATGTGCCAATTTCGTCGGAATCCCCGGGGTTTACAGGTTAAGAATGATCAGAAGCGTGATTACCAAGGCAATCACGATGAAAGAACTGACTTCATAAAAAAGCAATATCTTTTGCCGACGCTTTATGTCCTTGATATTGTGCATTGTCAAGTTTTCGATTGTTTTTAGTGTATGATTCCGGGCAATAAAATTGCATCTTTATCCCCAAACCGGGTGGGTAGAATGATTCAAAAAAGAAGTCTTTTTGTTAATTGGGCTTTTAAAAAAGGATGTGCGAATGTTTCGGTTTATTGCTCGTGAATTCAACCCGAAGTTTCATCTTTTCCCCTTTGTCTGCGGGCATAATCAGAAGGCAACATGTTAAACTCGGCTTTGAAATAACGGGTAAAATACCTCGGATCGTTAAAGCCAACCTGATAAGCCACTTCAGAAACCCCCATCTGGCTTTTGGCCAATAATTGAGCCGCCCTTTTTATACGGTAAGCCCTGATGAACTCAATCGGGGTATGGCCTGTAAGCGATTTTAACTTTTTATACAAGTTCACCCTGCTCATTCCCAAATCAGAGCTAAGTTCACTTACCGAAAAGTCAGGGTTGGATATGTTTTTCTCGATTAAATCGATTGCTTTCATGATCATCTTCTCGTCGAGCGAAGTTATCGCCACTTCCTTAGGTTCCATGGTGGCATGCAATTTGAAATTTCGGTGCAGTTTTTCGCGTTGTTCAATGAGGTTTTTAATTCTTGAGGCCAGTATCTCCGGGTTAAATGGTTTGGTGATGTAATCGTCGGCACCAGTTTCAAAACCATCGAGCATTTTTTGTTGGTTGTTTACTGCAGTTAATAAAATTACCGGAATGTGTGAGGTGCGGATGTCGCTTTTAACTTTTCGGCACAACTCAATCCCATCCATTACGGGCATCATGATGTCGCTCACGATTAAATCGGGCAACTGGGCAAAAGCTTGTTTTAAACCCTCGCTTCCGTCGGCGGCTTCTATAATGTGGTAATCGGTTTCGAAACCCTGGCGGATGTATTGCCTGAAATCGTCGTTGTCTTCAACAATCAACAAGGTGGGTTTTTGTTTTTCAGCCTGGATTTCAATTTCTTCATCTGAAATGGTTTCCGATTGGATCGATTGCCGAAGTGGGATCAGCACGGTAAAAGTGCTTCCTTTGCCTTTTTGGCTTTGTAAGGCCACATCGCCCCCCATTAACCTGGCAAACTCCCTGGTTATTGAAAGCCCGATGCCGCTGCCTTCGTTATATCCGTCTTGAGCGGTGGCTTCCTGAAAAAAACGTTCAAATACTTTCTGATGGTTCTCAGGGGCTATCCCTATTCCGTTATCAGCAACTTTTAATTCTATAAATTGGTCGGAACTTCTGTCGGGGTCAATGTCGGGATAATGGACCAATTCAAGTGGAGATACCCCAACTGAAACTTCTACTTTGCCGTTTCCTCCGGTGAATTTGAACGCGTTTGAAAGTAGGTTGAATACAATCCGTTCTACTTTTCTTTTGTCGAACGAGACAAATAATTGCGGCTGTTGTGAGTTGAATATCAGTTCAATTTCTTTCTTGTTGGCTATGTCAGAAAATGAATCAACAGCGTTGCGCAGGTAAGATACAAAGTCACCTTCCGAAAGGGATAGTTCAACCTTTTGTGCCTCCATCTTCCTGAAATCGAGCAATTGGTTTACCATGTTGAACAGGCGTAAGGCATTCCGGTGGATCATTTGAAGTTGCTCGTATTGTTTTGTGTTTCCGGCGTTTTTCAATAAATCTTCAATGGGCGACAGGATCAACGATAGGGGGGTTTTTAGTTCGTGGCTGATGTTGGTGAAAAATCGGAGTTTCATCATATCCATCTCTCGTTGCATTTTTGCCTGGTGATTTTCCCTTTCTGTTTCTGTTTTAATTCGTTCACGAGCCAGAACCACTTCGCGAGCCACAAGAAGCGCCCCTATAATAAACAGGAAATAAAAGAAATAAGCAAGAGGTGTTTTCCAAAAAGGGGGTTTTATAATTATGGACAGACGCTTTTCAACGAATTTTTCCGATTCCAGGTTTTTCGATTTCCTGACCACAAAAACATATTCTCCGGGATTGAGGTTGGTGAAATGTGCAGTGCGGTTTTTCTTATCATTGGTAAGCCACTCTGAATTAAAACCTTCGAGTTTGTAATAGAAATTGTCGAAATCGTTTCGAAGGAAGAACAGATCTGAAAATTCAATCGAAAACATGTTTTCATCATGTCGGAGTTTGATTTCTTCGGTTTCATAAAACGAATTTTCGAACAATACCCGGTTGTGTATTTTTTCTCCTATCTCTACAGGTTTGTTGAACAGGGAAAAACCGGTAAGTACCAACTGGCTCGTGGTGCTGATATCTTTGATCAGGTCGGGGTTGAAATAGTTGATTCCTTTTGTGCCTCCAATATAGATGAAACCGTCGCGGGTAAGGTACGAAGAGTTCACGTTGAATTCCCCTCCTTGTAACCCATCGGCTTCGCCATAGCAAGTGATGGCCATTTCTTTTATTGAATTGTTTTTCGGCCACACCAACTTCGAAAGGTTGTACGGGTTGGCAATCCAAAGGTTGCCTTTTTTGTCGCCCACCACCGAGCAGATGTAATTGTCGGGCAGTCCCTGCTCGGTCTTGATCACATCAAAGTCGTTGGTTTGGTAACAAAATCGGTTCAGCCCTTCCCTGGTTCCGATCCACAGGTTTTCCTCTTGATCGACAAAGAGATTTAGTAGGTTGTTGTTGCTAATGCTTCGTTCGTTATCTTCTTCGTGCAAGTATTGGATGAACCTGCCAGTTTCGGTTACAAGTCGGTTAAGACCGATTGCAGTAGCAATCCAGATATTTCCTTTTTTATCTTCTTCGATATCGAGTATGAAATCGGAACTAACCGAGTTGATGTCGCCTGCCCGGTAATGGTAAAATGCGTTTTTTTCTTTGTTCAGGAGGTTAAGGCCGCCGCCCAAAGTCCCAATCCAGGTGTTTTGCCTCGAATCGGTAAGAATGGAATATACCCGGTCGTCGGATAG
>CAZSIK010000188.1:0-4990 GCA_964606515.1 uncultured Prolixibacteraceae bacterium | reverse complement strand
CAATATTGGTGATAATGAACTTGTTTTCGTTGAGAAGGTTAAGCCCGCCATAATAAGTGCCAATCCACAAATTATTACCGGGAGAGGCGTTTAAGGTAACAATCACATCGTTGCTGATGCTTTCAAAGGTTCCTGCTTTGTACCGGTACGGGGTGAATTGTTTCTTTTCGCGGTCGAACCTGATCAATCCGCTTCCGTTTGTGCCAAGCCATAGGTTTCCTTTCTCATCTTCTGCAATACAGTTAATGTCGTTTTCGTTGATGTCGTCGGCAATCAGGGGGTTGTCCTTGATAAGGTTAAAAAGGAAAGCATCTTTATGGTAACAATCGATGCCGTCTTTGAACGAACCCAGCCAAATGGTGCCAAAGCGGTCTTTGAACATGGAAACAATATTATTGGCTGAAATGGCTGTTTGATCGAAAGGATCGGGCTTCAGAAAATGAAGCGACCCTGAATTTTTATTGTATAAACTGATGCCTCCATGATCGGTCGACAGCCAGATGATCCCATCATCATCTTGTACAATTCCTGTAATGATATCGGAGCTAACACTATGCATATTTGAAGAGGAAGAAAAATGGATAGTTTCGCCTGTGTCGGGATTGTAACAATAAGCGCCAAGGGCATTATTCTGGGCGTACATCCAGATGAGTCCCTCTCGGTCGATAAACAAATTGAAAAAAGTAGCATTCGACTTTTGCGGACAAATTGTAACCCTGTTTATCCCGTTTAAGGTTGAACCCTCAATTTTCTCGAGGACTCCATAGTTGCTGATTACCCACAAATTGTGATCGCCATCCTCGGCAATACCTGAATAATAATCGGAAGAAACTGAACCATGTGAAGCTGGGGCGTGCTTCATTTGCACGGTTAATGCTTCTGTCTCATTATGACAGATGATCCCTTCCGAGGAAGTAGTAATCCATAAACGCTTTTTGCTATCGGTAAAAATTTTACTGATGTGAGCAGATGGAAAGCTAATTTGCCCCAACGAAACATTCGTTATGGTCGAGAACTGCTCTGTAGCCAGGTTAAACTGATCCCAACCATAGGGGGTATTGATCCAAAGGAACCCTTTGTGGTCTTCAAAAATGCTGAAAATATTATTGTCGGAAAGCTTTGACCCCTGGATGCCATATTGTTTGAATACTTTGAAATTGTTGCCGTCGTAACGATTCAAACCTGAAAGGGTCCCAACCCAAATGTAGCCCCTGGAATCCTGATGGAAGCAATGAATTTGGTTGTGGGATAATCCATCGTTGCGGTTATAATGAAAAAACTGATAGGTGGAAGGAAAGCCCGAAGGTGCATTATTTTCGCCTCTTAGCCCTAAAGCAAGCGTTATGATTATCCACAATACGATCAGTTGCCGCATAAAAATTCTTTGGGCACCCAATTTAGGAAATCTTTTCCAATAAGCCTAATACCTGTAATGCTCGGGTTTATAAGGTCCTTCTGTTGGTACCCCAATGTATTTTGCTTGATCGGGCGTTAATTTTGTGAGCTTTACCCCAATTTGTTCAAGGTGGAGCCGGGCGACCTCTTCATCGAGGTACTTGGGTAAGCGGTATACCCCAAGATCAAGTTTCTTCGTGAAAAGTTCAATTTGAGCAAGGGTTTGGTTCGTAAACGAATTGCTCATAACGAAAGAAGGGTGGCCTGTGGCGCAACCCAGGTTGACCAACCTGCCTTCGGCAAGCAGGAACAAAGCATGTCCGTCGGGGTAAACGTATTTATCAACCTGCGGTTTGATGTTTATTTTTTGGACGCCTGGCCACTTTTCGAGGCGACTAACTTGTATTTCATTGTCGAAATGGCCAATATTGCAAACGATGCTTTGGTCTTTCATGGCTGCCATGTGTTCGGCAGTGATGATGTCCTTGTTTCCGGTGGTGGTTACATAAATATTGCCTTCAGCAAGGGAGTCTTCAAGTGTTTTTACTTCAAATCCTTCCATGGCTGCTTGTAAGGCACAAATCGGATCGATTTCGGTAACGATGACCCTTGCACCATATCCGCGCATCGAGCGTGCACATCCTTTGCCCACATCGCCATAACCGGCTACAACAACCACTTTACCTGCAATCATCACATCGGTAGCTCTTTTGATCCCGTCGGCCAACGATTCGCGGCAACCGTACAAATTGTCGAATTTCGATTTGGTTACCGAGTCGTTCACATTAATTGCCGGGAACAATAATTTGCCTTCTTCCAGCATTTGGTAAAGCCGGTGTACCCCGGTAGTGGTTTCTTCTGAAACCCCTTTGATGGCCTTGGTTACTTTTTGCCAACGACCAGGAGCTTCCGATTGGATGCGCTTCAAGCAGTTAAATAATTCAGTTTCATCGGCAGCTTCGGTAACTACATCGAGTAAAGCTGGTTTTTGTTCAGCTTCATAGCCTAAATGAACCATTAAGGTAGCATCGCCACCATCGTCGACGATCAGGTCGGGGCCAAGGCCATTGCCAAAATCGAGGGCACGTTCGGTACACCACCAATACTCGGCCAAGGTTTCACCTTTCCATGCAAAAACAGGTATCCCTGCAGCGGCAATTGCTGCAGCAGCATGATCCTGGGTGGAGAATATGTTGCAACTGCACCAACGTACATTGGCTCCCAGTTCTTTAAGCGTTTCAATTAAAACTGCAGTCTGGATGGTCATGTGTAATGAGCCCATAATGCGCGCACCATTCAATGGTTTACTCATGCCGTATTTTTTACGCAGGCTCATCAAGCCTGGCATTTCCTTTTCTGCGATTTCTAATTCCTTACGACCAAAACCCGCCAACGACAAGTCGGCAACCTTGAATTCTACTGTGCTTTCAATCAATGTGCTCATATTTTTTTCTTGTTTATGCTGCATTATTGGATGCAAAGATAACGCATCGTTGTCTTTGTGCAATAAAAGCTGAAAAAAAGTAGCTCATCGTTTGAATGGGGTAACATAGCACTGCCCGGTGCTGAATCGGCAAAATGTTCTTTAGGGTTTATTCGTCGAATTGACAATTTTCTATTTTTTTTAAGGTTGAAACTCAAACGGGTTCAGTGCAAAAATAATTGCTTAATTGTTTGTTGAATACCAAATGAATTAGGGGTATTTTTAAGAATAAATATATATTATACAAGTTTATGGGGTTTATGATATGTTAACATTGAAAAAATAATTACATTAAAATTTCAATAAAAAATATCTAAAAGATATATTTGTGCTTATAAAAATGACAAAACGATATTAATATTGTATATTAAATGGCAAAAAAATAATGACTATGAAAGGAAAAGGGAATTGGTTGCTCATTTTAGGGCTCCTCATGGTAAGTGCAATTTTAGGAATCGTATTTCCGGGTTCGGGCGATTTTTCGTCCGATCCCAATATCAGTGCAGGCGATACTGCCTGGATGCTTACTGCTACAGCATTGGTTTTGATAATGACTCCCGGCTTAGGTTTTTTTTACGGGGGTATGATCCATTCGCGGCATATCTTGTCGACCATATTGCAAAGTTTTATTGCAATGGGCATAGTAAGTGTGCTGTGGATAGTTGTAGGTTTCAGCATTGCATTTGGCGATAGTGTGGGAGGGATCTTCGGAAATCCTGCCACTTTTTTCATGTTCCATGGGGTTCATGGGCAAACCGATCCCAACCTGTCGCCAACAATCCCTTTAGCACTATTTGCAATGTTTCAACTTAAGTTTGCCATTATTACCCCGGCACTTATAACCGGTTCGTTTGCCGGGCGGGTGCGGTTCAGGGCCTATATGCTCTTTATTTGTCTTTTCACGCTTCTTATCTATGCTCCGCTGGCCCACATGACCTGGCATCCTGAAGGTTTGCTCCGCAACTGGGGTGTTCTCGATTTTGCCGGGGGCACGGTAGTGCACATGTCGGCGGGGTTTGCTGCCCTGGCAGGTGCCTGGTTTTTGGGCAAACGAAAAGATTATAACAAACCCATCCAACCGGCCAACATCTCGTTCGTGTTGTTGGGAGCAGGTTTGTTATGGTTCGGATGGTTCGGGTTTAATGCCGGATCGGCACTCGGAGCCAATGCTACAGCAACCCTGGCCTTGCTCAATACAAACACTGCTTCGGCTGCAGCCATGTTGGCCTACATCTTTTTCGACGCTGCCAACGGGAGGAAGCCTTCCTCGATGGGAGCGGCCATAGGGCTTGTAGTAGGCTTGGTGGCCATAACCCCTGCTGCTGGTTTTGTAAACGTGGGCTCAAGTATTTTTATCGGGGTAGTGGCCTCCATCATCAGTAACATTACCATTCATGTTTTTGCCCGTAAAGCCAAACTCGACGATACCCTCGATGTATTCCCTGCCCATGGGGTGGGGGGTATTACAGGAATGGTGCTTACGGCTGTTTTTGCCAAGGATGTGGGTCTAATTTACGGCGAAACCACCACTTTCCTCTTTCATTTACTGGCTTTGGCCCTGGTTGCCATCTTCGCTTTGGGCGGGTCATTTCTTCTGTATTGGGTTACCAACCAAATTATTGGCATGAGGGTTTCGCCCAATTCCGAGAAAATCGGGCTCGATTTAAGCCAACACGACGAATCGTATGCATTTGAATATAAAAAATCGGAATAACAGGCTGGCTGACAGGTCCGGCTAATTTGCCGGATCTGTCATGTTTCACTACCCTATATAAAAAGGCATTTCACCTGATTTACTTTGAAACTACATAACTCAGTTTGAAATAATGGGGCGATTGCTTTAGAAGGGTTTGGGTTTCTTCATTCTGGTCGTCTAACTGGTTAGTGCCACAAAACCTGTAAAACCCAAATTTTTCATCTTTCCATGAAGAGGCAAAAACCAGCAGAGGAATGTCCTTGTTTTCAACCCAGGAGGTATTTGAATAATACCTCACAAAGTAATTCTGATCGTTATGTGTGCTTTGATAGTCAACTTTTGAAGACCAAGACATGGAAAGGGTGCTGATCTTGATTTTCAAGTGTTTTTCTTCCTGTAGTGTAAATATTTTAATT
>CAZSIK010000187.1:0-8732 GCA_964606515.1 uncultured Prolixibacteraceae bacterium | reverse complement strand
CGCAATTTAACCTGGTACGGACCAGCGCAACAAATGAATTCTACGGGAATGTTTCCCTGGCGGTGGGTCTGGTGGGCGACGATGAGAATGTGGCCAACATATACAGTAATCCCACCGATAACGAACAGGTTTCGCTCTCGTTTCAAATCCCGATTTGGGACTGGGGGCAAAGAAAGTCGAGGATCAAAGCTGCCGAAGCTACCTTAAAATCACAAGAAATCAGTCTTGAACAGGAAAAAATTTCGATTGAACTGAATATCCGCCAAATTTATCGCAACTTGAAAAACCTGGTTAACCAGATCGAAATTGCCAAGAAAAGTGTCGAGAATGCCCAGAAAACTTACGCCTTGAAGCTCGAGGTGTACGAGAACGGCGACCTGACCTCGATGGACCTCAGCCTTTACCAAAACCAGCTTTCTTCGAAGAAAAACGACCTGACCAACGCTTTGATCAACTACAAGCTCGAGTTGCTGAACCTGAAGATACAAACCCTTTCGGATTTTGAAACCAATCAATCGATAGTACCTAAAAATTTGATTCCCCAACTTGTAAGATAATAAATATTCTTCTTCAAGATGAAAAGAAACATCATACCTATGCTGGCCATTGTTCTCATGATGGCAGGTTGCCAAAACCAACAATCCGTTTCAAGCAGCGAAGTGGCTATCCCTGTTAGTGTTACCGACGTAACGCTGTCGTCGATTTCTCAAACCATCGAAAGCAACGGTACCTTGAAACCCATGGGTGAAGCCGAGTTGAAAACCGAATCGGAAGGAAACTACCGGATCAAAAACAATCCGGCTACCGGGAGACCATTCAAACTGGGCGATAAGGTGAAAAGTGGTTCGGTGCTTATAGAACTCGAAAACGAAGAATACGTGAATGGCATCCGTATCGAGACCCAAAAACTCAACCTCGAAATTTCGCAGAATGAATACGAGAAACAGAAATCGTTATATGAAAAAGGGGGGGTAACCCTTCGCGAACTACGCAATGCCGAAGTTTCGTACCTGAATACAAAATACGATTACGAAAGGGCTACCATGCAACTCGAAAAAACAAAGGTAGTGTCACCTATCGATGGATATATCGTGGCCCTTCCTTATTTTACCCCCGGGGTGAAAGTGCCATCAGGTACTGTGGTGGCTAAGCTCATGGATTATCAACACATGGCCTTGAATATCGATATGCCTGAAAAATATCTTTCGACGATACAAGTTGGCTTGGTGGCCAAAATTACCAACTACAACCTTCCGGGCGATACCCTTGAAGCTTTGATTACCCAACTTTCGCCGGCAATCGATGAAAACTCGCGGACTTTTGCCGGGGTGCTTACGGTAAACAACGATAAACTTAATTTCAGGCCAGGGATGTTTGTAAAAGCCGAAATCGTGACCCAGAAAAAAGACAGCGTAGTGGTAGTGCCCCGTGAAATTGTAAGGCAGAGCCGCCGTGGACAGGTTGTGTTTACTGTCGACAGGCAAACTGCTAACGAAAAACAAGTGGTGTTAGGCATCGAAAGCAACGATAAGGTTGAAATAATCAAGGGGCTCTCAGCTGGCGATAGGCTCGTTACCGAAGGGTACGAAATGCTCTCGAACCGGGCTAAAGTGAAAATTCAACAGTGATCTTGAAAGGTCTTTTTCATTTTTTTGAATCGTAAAAATCATTCCTGTGAGAAAACTTACACAATTTTCAGTCAATTACCCGGTAACCATCCTGATGGTGGTACTGGCTGTTCTATTGCTGGGCTACATTTCGTTCTCGAGGCTTGGGATCGACCTGTTCCCCAACCTGAACAGTCCGAAGCTATATATTGAGTTAACTGCCGGGGAGCGTCCTCCCGAGGAGATCGAGAATCTTTTTGTTAAAAATATTGAATCTCAAGCAATCAGGCAGAGCGATGTGGTTCAGGTTTCGTCGGTTACGCGTGTGGGCTCAGCCCTTATTACAGTTGAATATGCCTGGGGAAAAGATATGGACGAAGCTTATCTCGACCTTCAGAAGGCACTGAACTCGTTTGCACAGAATAGCAGTATCGACGAGATCAAGCTCACCCAATACGACCCTAATGCAAGGCCGGTGATGATCGTGGCCATGAAAAACGATAGCATCCGCAATCTCGATGAAATTAGAAAAGTGGCCTGGAACCAGGTCAGAAATGAGCTGATCCGTCTGGAAGGCATTGCTGATGTCACTATTTCGGGCGAAGAACAAAGCGAGGTTGTGGTTCGGACCAACAGGCATTTGTTGCAGTCGTATAACCTTACAGCCAGTGATGTAGCATCGAAAATAACTAGCTATAACCGGAACGTGTCGGGGGGTAGCATCGAAGAACAAGGTACCCGGTACAGCGTTAAAGGTTTGGGGGTGATCAATACTCCCGACAACCTGAAAAGCATCATTGTGGGGTATTACAACGAAACCTCTTCAACGGGCGTTTTAAGCAATGTTCCGGTTTACCTCGACGATGTTGCTGAAATTGAAGTGGCCAACAAAGACCCTGAAACCATGGTTCGCATGAACGGAGATCGTTGCCTTGGGCTTTCGATATACAAGGAACCTCGGCATAACACGGTTAAAGCGGTCGAAACCCTCAAGGAATCGCTTTCTTCTCTTGAGAAGTCCTTGCCAGGGTATAAATTTACTGTGGTAAGCGATCAGGGCAACTTCATCAGCAAGGCCATTGGCGAAGTGAAAGATTCAGCACTGCTGGGAATTTTGCTGGCAGTGGTTGTGCTCTTCGTGTTTCTTAGGCGAATCAATACAACTTTGGTTATCAGCCTTGCCATCCCCATATCAATTATTGCTACTTTCACACTGATGTACTTCCAGGGACTTACCCTGAACATCATGACCTTAGGAGGTTTAGCCCTGGGGGCTGGTATGTTGGTCGACAATGCCATTGTGGTCATGGAAAATATTGTAAAAAAACTGGAACGTGGGAGTTCAATCAAGGAAGCAGCCATTGAAGGTACTGCTGAAATGGGCGGGCCGATTACTGCTTCAACACTGACCACCATCGTGGTGTTTTTACCCATTGTGTACCTACACGGGGCATCAGGGGAACTGTTCAGGGAACAGGCCTGGACGGTGGCTTTCTCGTTGATATCGTCGCTGGTGGTAGCTATACTTGTAATGCCAGTGCTTGTTGTCAAGCTATTTCCAAAGAAAGAAAAGGTGGCTCCGGCTAAATCGGCCCATTTCAACTGGTATGGGAAAGTGCTTGAACGATTGCTGAACTATCGTTGGGCAGTGCTGGTTGTAACCCTGGCACTGATTGTAACAGCTTGGTTCATGGTTCCTGCCATTGGTAGTGAATTCATGCCCAAAGCTTCTTCCTCGGGTTTTACTGTCGAAATGAAATTACCCGAGGGTACAGGACTTGCCTATACCTCGAAAACGGCCCAGCAAATAGAAGGGCTTATCGAAGAAAATATTCCTGGTTATATTGAAATATTGTACACCGAAGTAGGTGTAACGGGTACAGGAACTTCGGCTTATAATGCAGCACAAATGCTTTTCAAGTTAAGCCCTGAAGGACAAGCTAACTATGAACATGCCCGGTTGATGATCGATCAGATTTTTTCGACCAATCCTGAAATCGAATACAGTTTTTACGAGAACGAAAGCAGCTTACAATCTATCCTGGGCAACGAGGGAGCGCCGCTTGTGGTCGAAATCAGTGGAGAGGAGTTGGAATCAATTTCTTCGTTAACTGAACAGGTAAAAGAAATTGTTGCTTCAGAAAAGGGTTTGTTTAATGTGTCGACTTCGATCGAGAATGGAGCTCCTGAAATCGAAATAAAAATCGACCGGATGAAAGCAGGCTTGCTGAACCTACAAGTTGAAAATATTATCAGCCAGATACAGAGTCGATTGGAAGGTGCTGCTGCAGGAGAATATGAGGAACGGGGCGAAATGCGCGACATCATTGTTAAACTTCCCAAGGTTAGCCTGTCCGAATTAAAGGATATGGAAATCAGGAATGGAACACAATTATACCGGCTTGCCGATGTGGCAAGCTTAAACCTGGCTACCTTGCCCCGGCAAATCAACCGCAACAACCAGGTCCGGGTTGGGATGGTTACTGCTTATCCCGACGACGATGTTCCTTTCGATAAGTTGGTGAATCAACTGGAGGAAAAATTAGCTTCCTTGCCAGTGCCATCCAATTATAAAATCGAAATGGCCGGACAAGAGACCAAACGTAAAGAATCGATGGGGAACCTCACTTTTGCATTAATTTTATCGATCATGCTGGTTTACATGGTGATGGCCGCTCAATTCGAATCGCTCCTTCATCCTTTTATCATCTTGTTGACCATCCCTATGGCCTTGGTCGGAACGGTTCTAACCTTTCTGATTCTGGGTACCCCCTTCAATATGATGGCCTTCATCGGGATGATCATGCTGGCGGGCATCGCGGTAAATAATTCCATCATTCTGGTCGATGCAATTAACCGCTTGCGGCAACAAGGCCTTTCAAAGCGGGAATCGATTGTACAGGCCGGGGTGCTGAGGATACGGCCCATCATCATGACCAGCCTTACCACGATTTTGGCTTTGATCCCATTAACCATCGGGATCGGAGAAGGAGCCAGCCTGAGGTCGCCCATGGCCTGGGCCGTGATTGGGGGGTTGGTTACTTCTACCTTATTGACTCTGGTTGTGATACCGTGCATGTACGATCTCATCGGGCGCAAAAAAAGTCAAACGGTTTAATGCTTTGAAATAAACGAAATATGGATTTTATCTTACGCCGGAAGACGCTGATCAGCATGGTTTTCATTGCCATGACCCTGTTGGGGTACTTTTCGTACCAACGCTTGCCTATGGAGCTCTACCCAACCCCCGAATTTCCCAACCTGGTGGTCATGATCAACTCCCGCATCGAGGTCAATCCCGAGTACATGGAGAGCCAGGCGGTGATTCCGGTCGAAGGGGCTATTGGCCAGTTGGAAGGGGTCGAGGAAATTATCTCGTATGTGTCGGGAAGGAATACTTCAGTACAGGTAACCTACTCGCCCAAGGCCAACATGAAGTTTGCCTACCTGAGGCTTCAGGATAAGATCAGCGAGGTTCAGTCGACTCTTGGCGATGAATTTACCCTTACCGTGAACCGGGTTGATACCCGCTCGCTGAATAATCAGTTCATGACCATACAACTTTTGGGCGAAGGGGGAACCGACCGGTTGAGGCACCTGGCCGATCAGGAAATTGTAGCAAAACTGGAAAACATCGACGGAATTGCAAGTGTAAGCACCTTTGGAGGAAGGACCCGTTCGGTCGAAATTTTGGTTCAGGCTGATGTGGCCAAAGCCTATAACCTTACGCCCTCTCGTCTGAGCAGGTTGCTTTCGTCGGGTCAGGTCGATCGTACTTCGGTGGGGGAAGCCTTTGAAGGGAAGCAACGCCTATTTGTTACGGTTTCGGCCGAATTTCAACAAATATCCGACATCGGGAATGTGGTGGTAAGCAACGTGGGGCCGGTCTTGCTGCGCGATATTGCAGAAATTAATTTTGGAACCAAGGAAGAAACTTCGTACAGTAGGGTAAATGGCAAAGATGCCATCTCGCTCATGTTGGTCAACGATAATGCGGCCAATTTAATCGACCTTTCACATAAAACAAGAAAGGTAATTGAGGAAATAAACAATCAGTACCGTTCGTCCAATCTGGAGCTGATTATCCAGAGCGATTCGGCTGAAACCATGGAAAAAAACATCGACCAGATCATCAATCTTGCCTTGGTGGGTGGATTGTTGGCGGTGGTCATCCTCTGGTTCTTTTTGAAAAACTTGCGCCTGGTAACGGCTGTTGCCCTAGCGATTCCCATTTCGGTGTACACAGCCTTCAATTTCTTCTATGCTTTTAATATTACCATCAATAGCCTTACCCTTGTAGGAATGGCATTGGCTGTAGGTATGCTAATCGATAACAGCGTGGTGGTGCTTGAAAATATCTACCGGCTTGCTTCCTCGGGAATGAGCCGAAGAGATGCTGTGCTGCAAGGTACCCGTGAGGTGATCCGGGCTATTTTTGCTTCAACCCTAACTACTGTTTGCGTTTTTCTTCCTTTCCTGTTTTCAACCGATGTAATCGTAGAATTGTTTGGCAAGCAGATCGGTACGTCAATCGTTTCTACCTTGATTATTTCGATGTTGGCTGCTCTATTATTTATCCCCATGGTAACCTACCAGTTGCTGGGCAAAAAAAATGAAGAAAAACTGGATCTGCATTTCGAAAAAATATCAATCCGAAACCGGTTGGTTCAGGTGTATCTTCTCCTGCTGAAAACAGCCATGAGAAATCCTGCCGGAACTGTAATTTCGGCGGTGGTTGCCTTCTTCGTGATCCTGGCCTTAAGCCTCTCAACCAATACAAATAACCTTACAGAAGTTGAAACCAACCAACTTTCGGTGTACATCACCATGCCCACAGGATCGACCCTTGAACTCACCGACCAATTGGTGGCAAGCCTCGAACAAGACCTTCTGACCATTGAAGAGCAAGATAAAATTACAAGCAATATCGAAGAGGGAACAGGGATTATCAATATTTACCTTAAAGAAGACTACGAAAAGGTAAGGGGAAACGATCTGATCAAAGTAAAGCAGCAAGTTAAATCGTTCATGGATAAATACGACCGAAGAGCAGATCTCGACTTTCAACAATCGGCTTCCAATGAACGGTTCTCGGGAGGGGGTTCGAACCGACAGGCCCAGCGCATGGAACGAATGATGGGCATGGGTACCCGGCAGGAACGAATCTTAATCAAGGGCGAAGACTTTGATCTTATTTCACAGGTATCCGACGATGTTGAAGAGTTTGTTGAGGACATGGACGAAGTGTCGAGGGTAGGAAGTAACCTTTCCCGGCGCTCACCTGAAGTGCACCTGCTTTTCGACCCCGAGTTGATGGGCCGGAAAAATGTGACCTTGCAAAATATTTCCTCCGAACTGGGTTCCTTCAGAAAAGAAATCGAGTCGGGTTTTCAATACAAACAAGGAAACGACGAGTACGAAATCATTATCAGGCTCGATACCCTGACCGAAATTCCACCAAACCGGATGAGAGACTTGCAAGAGCTTGGCATCCAGAACAGCGATGGTGTAACCTATGAATTACAGAATATTTCAAGGATCTTCTACAGTTCAGGCATCTCGCGTATCAACCGCGTGAACCAATCAAAGGAAATAGAATTGACCGTACGGTTTAACAACGACATCAACGAGTCTAAATCGCTCTTGAAAGCGGCACAAAATAGTGTCGACGAGTTGGTTGCTTCGCTGAACATCCCTTCCGGGGTAGCCGTCGAAGTAATTCATGAAGAAAACGATTATCAGGAGTACTATACCTTGATTGCCATTGCTTTGCTGTTGATCTTCATGATCCTGGCATCGGTATTCGAATCGCTGGCAACCCCTTTTGTGCTGATGTTTTCCATTCCCCTGGCGGGGATTGGTTCTCTTCTGGCCTTGTTGATTACTGGTAATTCGCTGCTGAACGCGAATACCTTAACGGGCTTTCTTATCTTGTTGGGGGTGGTGGTCAATAACGGGATCATCCTGATCGATTATGTAAATATCTTGCAAAAGAGGGGGTACCGTCGTACCCGGGCCATCATGCTGGCAGGCCTAGCCCGCTTACGGCCCATATTGATCACTGCCGCAACCACCATTGTTGCGATGCTTCCATTGGCCCTGGGGAATTCAGAATACGTGGGTGCCATCGGGGCACCGTTTGCCATCACGGTAATAGGAGGGCTCACTTTCAGTACTTTGCTTACGCTGGTTTTTGTGCCTACTTTTTACTCGGGCTTGCAGAATGCCCTGGCCTGGATCAGGGGCCTTTCGTGGAAATGGAAACTGGCACACCTGCTGGTTTATTCCCTGGCGGGGTACCTTATTTATTTTCAGGTCGACAGCTTCATGTGGCAGGCAATCGATGTGATCGTGGTACTGATTGTGGTTCCGGCACTTACCTGGTTTGTGCTGAATAGCCTGAAACAGGCCAACGATACCGTGATCGACCGGTACGAACCCATTACAATTAGGGTACAAAACCTGGTGAAGGTATACGACCGTGAAAGCCTTTTTTCCCGTCAATGGAACAGTGGGCAACGGTTGCGCGAGCGTTTCGGAGAAGCAAGATCCTACCATTCAGTGCGCGATCTTGGCGACTTAACCTGGCAATTGGCCATTTTGGCCGCCTTGGTTGCCTTTGCTTTCTTTTCCTCGACTGCCCAGCTACCCGCTTTTGCGCTGGCTTTTGCTGTGGTGATGGCTGCTGCGCTCATCCTGCAACTGGCACGTGAACAGTTGGCACAGCGTCAGATTGCAGTGGCAATTCAATGGATCATTCTGCTGGCAGCTACGTTGATCTGGGCCATTCCAGGTCTGGCCAGTGTGTTAAATCCGCTGCTGATGATCTGGGGCCTGGTGATTTGTCTGATTTATGCGATTTTCGCCGGTTGGATCATGAAAATCAGTCATTTGCGTAAATCCATGAACTTCAGCAGTGAAGCCTTTTATAACCTGTGGCGTATTGCCATCCGTATTGTCTTGCCACTGGCAATTATTGCTGCGCTGCTGGCCGTGATTGGACAAATGTTCTGATGACTGCGCAGTATGTCTGGGTGGCTTTTGCCTCAGCCGAACAGCAGTTTCATCTGGCAGTGCCGTATCAAAATGGCATGACTGCGCTGGATGCGATTCAGCAGAGCGGGA
>CAZSIK010000186.1:0-8745 GCA_964606515.1 uncultured Prolixibacteraceae bacterium | reverse complement strand
GTTCAGACTTTTATTAGCAACCAGTGAACGGATGCTGCAACCATACAAGCCCTTCCACCTTTGCAGGTAAGCCTATCTCTGTGGCCCTCGGTGCCCTCTGTGGTAAAAAAATATCCACCACCGAGAACGCAGAGTCTGAACCATGATTTCTATGATTTTTAAGATTCCCTTGATTATCAGATTAACCTGTTTATCTTCGTTTGATCGGGGCAACCTGGCAATCAAGGAAATCAAATGAATCAAGTAAATCATGGTTCAGACTTTTATTAGCAACCAGTGAACGGATGCTGCAACCATACAAGCCCTTCTGCCTTTGCAGGTAACTCAATCTTTGTGTCCCTCCGTGCCCTCTGTGGTAAAAAATAATACCCACCACGGAGAACGCTGAGTCTGAACCATGATTTCTATGATTTTTAAGATTCCCTTGATTATCGGATTAACCTGTTTATCTTCGTTTGATCGGGGCAACCTGGCTATCAAGGAAATCAAATTAATCAAGTAAATCATGGTTCAGACCTTTATCAAGTCAAGAAAGCAGAAAGTAATTACTAAAAACCACAACACTATGAAATTTAAGCATTTATTCGTTTTGTTCGTCTTTGCCGCTGTATTTTACTCTTGCGGCTTACTCTTTTTCAGGGAGATAGAGTGCAGGGATTTTCAGATAAAAGGAGAGGAATATTGGTTTCCCTTGCAAGTTGGAGATTCTGTTGTATTTATAAATTCTACAACCCATGTTGGAAAGAAATACACAGTCGTCGACAAACAAATTTCCCACAGAACAAAATATGTTTCGGATACGGGTTGCGGATGCCTTGATTATTCGGGGATGCTTTTGACCAGTGGTACTGATTCATTGTGGTTTAGTGATGAATTACGATACGTTGAAGAGGACGAGGGGAATTACTACGAAGACATTTTCTTCGTTATAAACGGCGTACAATCGGGCTTTTATGAAACCTACAAAACCCATTTGGCCAGCTATACTTTAAATTCAATAACCTTCGCTGATGTTGAGTTCTTTGAATATACTGCATGGAAAGAAGGGTTGTGTGTGAAAAAACTGTACCGGGCTAAGGACTTGGGAATTATTTCATTTGAATTGGTTAACGGAGAAATATGGATCAACGGGAACCTTACTAAAACAGGAAAAACTACCCAAGATTCATTTGCATATTCTGAAAATACCTGTGATTAAAAATCGGATTAAGGAAGACCTACTCATCCCATTCACAGTTCATGCCTTATTCTGAAAGCACGATCACTTATAATCAATTTCGCAAGTAGGTTCATAAAAACCCCATATTGGATTTGCCTTACCTGAAGAATTATACCCTTTTAAAGTGACATCGTTTATTGAGATTTTCTATTATGTAACCTGCATCAAATCAATAACGTTACAATGAAATGGGCTTTCTACTTTATCTTTCTTTATTGAAATAAACGAAAAATATCCGGGATAATGTGTTTACATTTGATAGCGGGAAATTTATTTAAAACATAAAATCATGAAAAGAATCCTTTTTTTATTTTTAGTAATGGCTTCAATGCCAGTCTGGGCACAAGAGTTCGCCAGCATGCTTAGTCAGGATAACATTGCCTTTCTGCGCGATTTTAAGATCACCACCACTGATGGAAAGCAATATGAGGCTGAGAAGCTGTCGTCGTATCAGGCCACGAATGGAAGATTAAAATCTTTGGCCTTCGTAAACACCGCCGATGGTGAAAAAATAAAACTGAAGGCAGAGGAAGTAGAGATAGTCGTTGCCCGAATGACAAAGGTGGCGAAAGCGGCTGCCATCTCGGACCAGGCCTCTAAAAGTTTGGAAAATGCGGTTAATACCGATTATGCCGAAATTGTAAAAAATAACCTGATGCGCTTTAATAGTGTTACCTACGATGCCAAGAGTAGTAAAAAAGCCCTGCTGCAGTTGGTGAACCATGGGTTTGATCAAAAGATCAAAGTATACCCTGATCCTCATTCCGAATCCGGGACTATGTCGGTCGATGGAATTGCCCTAACCGGTGGCGACATCAAATCTTATTTTTTAGTGAAGGGTGATGAGACCTATAAAGTGGACAAAAATTCCTATAAAAAGTTATATGATGAAATTTATAATGGATGTGACGCCATGAAAACGGATGCCAAATCCATTTCATTCAAGAACCTTTGTGACGACATCCTGAAATTCAATGCTACGTGCGAGTAAATCCAAATCCCTGCTCCAGCGTGATTGTATTGCATGGTAATTGTAACCTGCATAAAATCAATAAAGTTACAATGAAATAGGCTTTCTACTTTATTGTAACTTTATTGAAATAAACGGAAAATATTATGAATTTACGATGCCGGGCAAATTCATGTTTTTAAATTCTCCTGGTTCCGGTAAGAATATTATTCGGGCAAACCGTAATTGTCAACTATAAAGTCGATGTCCTTATCACCCCTTCCGCTCAGGTTAACCAGCACCGACTGGCGCGGGTTTTCTTTAGCTAGTTTTAAGGCAAAAGCAACAGCATGGGCGCTTTCAAGGGCAGGTATAATCCCTTCGAGGCGGCTCAGCTCGTAAAAGGCATCGATGGTCTCTTTATCTGTGGCATCGACATAATTTACCCTGCCTTTGTCGTTCAACATGCAATGTTCGGGTCCAACGCCCGGGTAGTCGAGGCCGCTGGCCACAGAGTAGACCGGTGCCGGTTCCCCTTTTTCATCCTGAAGCATGTAACATTTAAATCCGTGAATGATCCCTGGTTTTCCAAATTTCATCGAGCAGGCATGGTCGCCGGTTTCATACGACCGACCTGCAGGTTCCACTCCCCAGAGTTTAACTTCCTGATCCTCGAGAAATCCTGAAAAGATACCGGCTGCATTGCTGCCACCGCCAACACATGCCGCAACATTGTCGGGCAGTTCACCGGTCATTTCGAGAAACTGTTCACGAGCTTCAATACCTACAACCCTTTGGAAATCGCGAACCATCATGGGGAAGGGATGAGGCCCGACAACCGAACCGATGCAATAAATGGTAGTTTCGGGGTCTTTCAGGTAGGATTGGAACGCTGAATCAACCGCTTCCTTTAAGGTTTTCAACCCATGGGAAACAGGAACCACCTCGGCTCCCAATATCTTCATTCGCACTACATTAGGATGTTCCTTGGCAATATCGACTTCGCCCATGTGGATTTCGCATTCCAGGCCAAAATACGCGGCGGCTGTAGCCAGCGCTACACCATGTTGGCCTGCACCAGTTTCTGCGATTAACCTCTTTTTGCCAAGGTATTTGGCAAGTAATGCTTCACCCATGCAGTGGTTCAGTTTGTGTGCCCCCGAATGGTTCAGGTCTTCACGTTTCAGGTAGATACGTCCACCATATTTTTCTGAAAGGCGGTTGCAAAAATAAACCGGGGTAGGGCGCCCCTGAAAATGTTTGCGGATGCTGCGCAATTCGGAAATGAAGTTGTGCGACTTGCTTATCGAATAATAGGCGTTGGTGATTTTATCCATTTCCACCTGAAGTTGTGGGGGAATGAAACTTCCGCCATATTCACCAAAAAAACCATCGGTGTTGGGGAAGGTTTTGAAATAATTACTCATTACAATTATTATTTATGATTTATGATTTACCCGGTTGAATGGGTTATTTAATTTTTTCCAATAACTTCTTGTTGATTTTAAAGAAGGTGCCGTGACGGGTTCCAGCAGGGAAGTTGATTTTTTCTGAAATATCGGTCCAGTTTTCGAGGTCGGTCGAGCTGATGGCCCCCATTTTTCTGATCCGGTATTGATCGAAATAAACCATCCAGGTATTGCCAATTTTGGCAACTGTAGGCCCTTCAACCCAACTTTTGGTGATGGGATCACTGGCTGGTGACCAACCCTCGGTTAGTTTATCGCTTGTGCAGATGCGAAGGTTCTTTTTGGCTTCAGGTTGAATCGTTTCATCTTTAATAACCATGAAGTATTTTTTACCTACCATGAAAATTATGGCATCGATGCAGTTGAAGCCGGGATTGAAGAGCAAACGGGTTTCGCTGAAGGTTTTAAAGTCTTTTGTAGTGGTGTAGTAAATACGGTGGTTTAAACCACTGTCTCCTTCTACCTGGGTTTCAGGAAATTTGCCAGGAATGGTGGTGGCCCAATAAATCATGTACAGGTCGGTTTGTGGGTCGTAGAATAGTTCAGGGGCCCAGGTGTTCCTGGCGGTGGGTTCGTGTTCCATAACTGGTAATAATTTCTGCTCTGACCAGTTGATCAGATCATCGGATGAGGCATACCCAATTCCCCTTTCTTTCCAGCTCAGGGTCCAAACCATGTGGAATTTACCGTCTTTTCCCACGATGATCGAGGGATCGCGCATCAATTTATCTCCTCCGACCGAGGGCACTAAAAACGATTGGTTGTTGCGAAGGTTGGTCCAGGTAAAGCCATTTTCGCTGTAAGCCAGCTTTAAGCCCTCTTTGCTGTCGCCGGTGAAATATGAAAAAAGGTAAACTTCTTCATTGGCTTGGCTCATCGATCTCATTGTGATCATCATCAGCAACAAAATCAAAAATACATTCAATTTCATGGATTTCAATTTAGATTAATTTTGCCTGCTAAATAATAAATAGCAAATAATAAATAATGAATTGCCTCATCTCATGTCGACAACACTCACGCCTGTATGTTTTTGGGCGTCGAAACGGAAACTGGCTTCGGGGTATTTGCTTTGTGTTGTCATTTTGTTGATTTTAATGATGTATTGGTTCCCGTCGGTTCCGTTCATGGTGGCAGAAGCAATCTGATGAGTTGCTTGCTCGATTTCGAGGATTACATTTTTGAATTCTTTTTGGGTCAAAGGGATTAATTCAATCTGGTGGGTTTTCTTACTATTTGCAGTGCCTTCGCCTTTGTACGAGAAGCGGAAGCCTTTTTCGTAAATGGTGAAAATTTCAGCTGGATTGATGGTTCCCTCGCTTTCAGAATCGGCATCCGATACATTTACTTCTTTGATTTCAGGCATGTAAGTCCACTGAGTAGCGCCATCATTATAAATTTCTACACCATGTAGGGTTAACTTGTATTTGTTGTTTTGGATGATGATTTTTCCCTGGCTGGTTTCGTCGATTTGGGCAGCATGGTTCTTCATCGAGAACGAAAAATCGGCAGTAATGCTGGGGTAGCCTTTGGTTTTTGATGAAACCTGATCGAGTATCGATTTGGCTTTCTGGTCGTTTTGCGCTGAAACAAGGAGGGAAATAGCCAGAAAAAAAAGAGTAAAAAGTGACTTCATATTATTATGTTTAAAATTTTCTATCTAGGATTCAATAACTGTTCCAAACTGTACTCATCCTGGATCAGCACCCTACGGGGTTTGCTGCCATCGACCGGGCCAACGATCCCGATTGCTTCGAGCTGGTCCATGATCCTGCCGGCGCGGTTGTACCCGATCGAAAATTTCCTTTGAATCATCGATGTCGAACCTTGTTGGTTCAACACCACCAGTCGGGCAGCTTCTTCGAGGAATTCATCGCGATTGCTCAGGTCGACTGCACTGCCCATATCGCTGTTGTCGCCAATATATTCGGGCAGAAGGTAGGCCGTTGGATAAGCTTGTTGTTGTGAAATGTAAGTACAAATATTCTCTACTTCCGGGGTGTCGACAAAGGCGCATTGCATCCTGATCATTTCACTTCCCGAGGCAAAAAGCATATCGCCCTTACCAATTAACTGGTTGGCTCCCGGTGAATCGAGTATGGTGCGTGAGTCGATCATCGAGGCCACTTTAAAGGCGACCCTTGAGGGGAAGTTGGCCTTGATTACGCCGGTAATGATGTTGATCGATGGCCTTTGGGTGGCAATTACCATGTGAATGCCCACGGCCCTGGCCAACTGTGCAATACGGGCGATGGGCAGTTCAATCTCCTTGCCTGCGGTCATGATCAGGTCGGCAAACTCGTCGATTACTACAACAATATAAGGCAGGTACCGGTGCCCTTTTTCAGGATTGAGCCTTCGTTCGATAAACTTTTTGTTGTATTCTTTTACGTTACGGGTCCCGGCAATTTTTAGCAGGTCGTAGCGCATGTCCATTTCGATGCTCACCGAATTAAGCGTGGCTTTTACTTTCTCCACATCGGTGATAATGGGTTCTTCCATATCGGGCAACTTGGCAAGAAAATGGTGCTCCAAAGCAGAATATAGGTTCAGTTCAACTTTTTTGGGATCGATAAACACAAATTTTAGCTGCGAGGGATGTTTCTTGTACAACAACGAAACGATGATGGCATTTAATCCTACCGACTTGCCCTGTCCGGTAGCTCCGGCCACCAACATGTGAGGCATCTTGGTGAGGTCGAAGGTGAAAATTTCGTTCGAAATGGTACGTCCCAGCACCACCGGAAGTTCGGCTGTCGATTCCTGAAATTTCCGGCTGGCAATGATCGAGCGCATGGAAACCATTTGTGGAGTGCGGTTGGGAACTTCGATCCCGATGGTGCCTTTGCCGGGTATTGGCGCTATAATTCTGATTCCTAATGCGGATAGGCTTAGTGCAATGTCGTCTTCCAAATTTTTGATCTTGGAAATGCGGATCCCCTGTGCCGGAACAATTTCATAAAGGGTCACTGTTGGGCCAATAGTGGCCTTGATCTTGATAATCTCAATCTTGAAATATTTCAGGGTTTCTACAATTTTGTTCTTATTCTCGTAAAGTTCTTCTTCGGTAACTTCTCCTTTTACATTTGCATAATCCTCAAGCAGGTCGAATGTTGGATATTGATAGTGTGAAAGGTCAAGCGTGGGGTCGTAATCGCCGGCAGGGATGTTTTCCACCTCATCTTCTGCGCTTTCCTCCTGAACTTCAACCGACATTTCAACTGAGTCTTCAGCTTCGGCAGGCAGGGTTTTAATTTGGGTGTTTTTTGCTGGTTCCGGCTTGAAAGTGAAATCATTTTCTTCCTCTGTTGCATCTTCTTTGTTGGGTGCCGGACTAGCAAATGCACCTGTCAACGAAGATTTTTCATTTGAACTGGATTTTTTCATTGAGAACAAATTACCCAGCCATTTCTTTTTTGGACCTTCGTTTTCATCATTTTCTGCTTCATCGTCGATAAAAGCAGGGCTCTCCTCCTTTTTCAGCTTAGGAATTTTTAGGTTTTTCATCTGGTCAACAAATCCCTCAACGGCCACAATCAGGTAAACGAGTAAGGAAATAAATAAGATAAAGAAAGTGCCTATTTTTCCTGCAAGGGCATTAAGCCAGTCGGCAATATAATATCCATAACTACCACCAGGGTAAATGCTCGAAGTGTGATAATATTTGCCGAAAAGAAAACCCAGTGTAACCGAAATCCAAACAATGGCCATCAGCGAACGGATGGTTTTTGATAAAATCTTTCTGGGGCGTTTATGCAACATCCATAAACCATATAGAAACATCAGGTAGAGAAAAACATACGATGACAGCCCGAACCAACGGTTAATAAATACATCGGCCAACCAGGCCCCCGTTTTGCCGGTCATGTTTTCTACCTTTATTTCAGGGTCTTTGATCAGTTTGAGCCAGTCGATTTGAAGCTTGCTCTGGTCAGCTTCAGAATGGAAAAGAAAGCTGGTAAAGGCCAGGAAGAGGAATAAGGTGAACGCCATCAGGATGAATCCGAAAATCAGCCTTGTTTTTTCTTTTTTTGCCTGATTGCCGGGTTTCAGAGCGTTCTTCGATGTGGATTTCGTGGCACCTTTTGGCTTTATCGGTTTTTTTTCCGTCATTCAACTGCTTGTTAAGTTGTGTGCAAAATTATCAAAATCATCGAAAATGAAGCTTTGTTTATTATAAATACCTCCATCAAACGAATGGTTTTGTTGATCATTGTTTCTTTTTGGGCAAAGAGTGTACATTTGCAGCTCGAAATGAAAGGATCATGAAAAAACTCTATATCGAAACTTATGGCTGCCAGATGAATGTGGCCGACAGCGAAGTGGTGGCAGCAGTGATGGCCGAAAAGGGCTATGAAATCACATTAAACCAGCATGAAGCCGATGCTATTTTCCTCAATACCTGTTCGGTACGCGACAATGCCGAGCAAAGAATCTGGGGCCGTTTAAACTTATTCAACTCGTATAAAAGGAAAAATAAGGGATTGATCATCGGGATGATTGGCTGTATGGCCGAACGGCTGGCCGATGAGTTGCTTGAGAAGAAAGTGGTCGATCTGGTAGCCGGCCCTGATGCCTATCGTGACTTGCCCTACCTGATCGATAAAGCACAACAGGGCGAAGCCGCTATCAATGTAAAACTGACCATAGATGAAACTTACGACAGCCTGGTTCCTTTGCGGCTTGAACCGGGTTCGGTTTGCGGCTTTGTTTCGATTACCAGGGGCTGTAACAATTTTTGCACGTATTGCATCGTACCCTATACCCGAGGTCGGGAACGGAGCCGTGATCCGCAGGATATCCTTGCTGAAGTGGCCGATCTTGCAGCCAGGGGGTACAAAGAGGTTACCCTGCTTGGGCAAAACGTGAATTCATATAAATGGAAAGACGAGGGCACTAAAAAACACTTACGTTTTCCCGATTTGCTCAAGATGGTGGCCCAGAGCCAAACCACGATGCGGGTACGATTTACTACATCTCACCCTAAAGACCTTACCGATAAGTTGTTGCAAAATATGGCTTCAGAAGAAAATATTTGCAAACATGTTCATCTGCCTGTACAAAGTGGTAGTTCGCGCATATTGAACTTGATGAACCGGAAATACGAC
>CAZSIK010000185.1:0-8763 GCA_964606515.1 uncultured Prolixibacteraceae bacterium | reverse complement strand
AATTCTTTACAAGAAAAAAGAGTAAGGGGATCAGGATTACAATATTGATCATTCCATAGAAGGTGTTGATTTTGGTTACCCCGTGGGCTAGGGCAAGGTTGAATGGGGTAACCTGCAAGGTGTTGAACAAGCTTCCGGCAATGAGGATTGCCGCAGGAAGCCATGCCGTGGAGGCAATTCCTGGGTTTCGGGTCCACACCAATAGAAGCTCCTGGGTATAAAAACACATGAAGGCAGAAACAGTAATGGCGAACACCCCCAATATTTTATAGGCTGACAGAAAAATTTCTTTTAAGCGGGTGCTTTCATTTACCGAAAAATAATACACGAACCGGGGAAATATGGCAATTGAAATGGCATTGACTAAAATGGTGGGAACCTGCGACAGGGAGAAGGCCAGGTTGTAGATCCCCAACTCGGAAATGGGAAGCATCTTGCTGATTACCAATTTGTCTAACTGAAAATTGAAGGCTGAAATGATTGAAATGGTAAACATACCCAAGGCATATTTCCAGATGGGTTTCAGGTTGCCCAATTCGTGAATGCTCCAGGAATATGTTTTGTTTACCCCTAGCGAACGGTGAACCTGAAGCTTCAGCAAAAATAAGTATAATAAGTCTGAAATGATGAACCAAAGATAAAAGAGCCTGATGTCGGGGGCAATTAACCAGAGTACGAACAACACGAACCCATTCTTCATTACCGACCATCCTACCTGGTAGGCATTGGTGATCACCTGTTTTTGTAATCCCAAAAGACCTCCTGAATAGAGGGTAGAAAAGAATTGCAGGGCAATCGAAATTCCCATTAGCCTGATTGCGGTGACAGCAACTTCGGGATCAATATTGCCAATATTAAGCCAATGATGAACGATCAACCCGGCACCGAAAAATGTTACCAACACGGTGGCAATGAAGATCAGCAGGTAGCAAAACTCGATGGAGCGCAGTAGTTTGTATTTTCTGATCTGGTTCTCGGGAGTGTTTTTACCGAACGAAAATTCGCGCCTTAGGGTCACCGACAAACCTACATCAAGCAAAAGCAACACGCTTTGCATGGTGGCAAAAAAGCTGACAATCCCGTACAGTTCAATCCCTAACAAGTGAATGTATAGGGGGATAAACAGGAAGATCGAAATTAGGCTCCAGATCCGGCTGGTGAGGTTTGCTAAAATGTTTTTATACATTCTAAAATGTTTTTCCGTTGTATTCCAGACGGTTATAGTGATCTAACAGGTTGAATGTCATGGTTTCAATTCCCAGTTTAGAGAAGGAGAGCGATACTTTCGATGAGTCAATCAAAATCCAACCTACCGACTGATAAAATCCAACCAGGGCTTTTTTACATAAAAGCAAACCGGGAATTCTATTCTGAAGCAGAAATTGATTGAGTTGTTCCATCAAAATTTTGCCGTAGCCTTTGCCTCTTTCAGCTGCACATACATTTCCAATGCCCCAGGCAGAGATTGATGTTCCATCGGTAAGGAATTTAATTCGAACCAGGTTCAGATAAGCTATCGATTTTTCCTCCCGATAAAGAAGTACATGCAAATCGTCTTCATCGAGGTTGGCTTCTATCCAGGCTAATTGTTTTTCAGTAGAGTAAGGCCATGCTACCGATTTAATTTCGATAATCCGGGCTAGCAGTTCCTTCGAAGCTTTATTGTGTGGTATAACTTCAATAGTATACATTCTCATTTAGTATTCTGAAGAGAAAACCACCATCCGCTGGGTAATGCAAGAAATCTCGAATAGAATTCTTCTACCCCTTTCAACGGTTCCTGATTTCCGAAAGCCGAATACCGATGGTTGGGCAGGTGGACCTTAGAAGCATAAAACCCTTCCTCTCGGAAGCGCAGTAGCCATTCATCCCTTTCTTCTGTCAATAAACCAAAAACCCAGGCATTTGAATTTTTGTTTTCCCCTTCAGAAACCCATTTGAATTGCTTCGATTTGCCTTGAAGTATTTCCTTCCATTGCTCACGATTCGACCTTTGTTGCCCGATAAGGCGATCAATATCTTCCAGTTGGACTGCTCCGATATAACTGTTGACTTCGTTCAAGGTAGCACCCAATCCGGGAAGTCTGATGTCACATTCGGGATTTATTTCACCAAGAGGGTCGCGAAAACGGCTGCGGTCGATCCCGTAATCGCGAATCAATGATGATTTTTGATATAGTTCGTTGTTGTTGAAGGCGATAGCCCCTCCGTCGATGGTGTTGGGCAGACGAATGGTTTGAAACGAGAACACGGTCAGATCGGCACCTGTGTTGCCTGTTTTTCTTCCTTTGTATTCCGAACCGAAGGCCTCGGTTGCATCGTCGGCTACCAGGATCCCAAATTCCCGTGCAATTTGGTTAATCTCGTCGATGTAACCCGTGTAACCACAATAATGGTTATGAAAAAGGGCTTTGCATGCCGGGCTTATCTTTTTGCGAACACTGTCGGGATCGAGGGTGCCGGTTTGTGGGTCAATATCGGCCCAGACTACTTTCAAGTTCAGGGTGAGGAAGGGCTGGTTCGAAGCCAGACAACTCATGGGCGAAGCAATCACCTCATCGCCGGGTTTTAGCCCCATCGCCATCAAGGCTAGCAGCATGGCCGAGTTGGCCGATGCTGTAGTTACGATCTGTTCTGTACCAATGTACTCGGCAAGCTTGTGTTCAAATAATTTTCCCCATCGGCCATAGGCCAAGGCACCTGAATGGAGAATGGGTTCCAGTTCGGGCAAATTTGCCGGCATGAAGGGTTTGTAAAGGGGAATCATCATCGCTTACCAACCATTTTGTATTGTGTGAGCAATGAGTTCGCGCTCTTCAGTACCAACCCACCATCCACATGGGATATGAAGCAATTTGGAATAGAATTGGTCGAGAACCGGCAATTCTTGCTTAAAATCATTCAGATAATCGTGCCAATCGTTGCGTTTGTGCAGTTCAGAGGCCATGATGCCCTTTTCGGCTAGTTTACGGACCAAGTCATCGCGGTTTTCTGCTTTCAATGTATACAACCAGTACGAGGGTTCACTGCCTGGATAATAATCCAACAATTCGATTCCTGGTATATGTTGAAGTACCTTGTCGTAATAATGTCCGTTTTCAACGTGTTGGGCCACAATCCGATCGATTTCATCAAGCTGCACCAATCCGATTGTCGCGTTCACATTGTTCATGTGGTATTTGTATCCTTGAAATTGAATGTTGTTCTCTAAGCGGGTTTTCTTTTTGTCGATCCCGAACCATCGGATCAGTTTGGCTTTCTCGTATTCGGCTAAGGATGAAATCTGGAGTATGCCCCCATCGATGGTAGTGAGGTGCTTGATGGCCTGAAATGAAAAAATGGAATAGGGAAAAAAGTTGCCAGTCTTAACGCCTTTAAATAATGAGCCCATTGAATGCGATGCATCGTGGATTACCGGCAAGCCAAATTCCTGTGAAACCGCTTGTATGCCTTCAATATCGACCGGGATCCCCGCGTAATCGACTACCATGATGGCCTTGGTTTTTGGGTTGATTTGTTCCCTGATCGAGAGCGGAGAACTATTTCCGGTGCTGAAATCGATATCGGCATATCGGATCCGGGCGCCGGTCATTTTTATGGCCACATTGGTTGGCTCGGCTGTGAGGGCAGTGGAAATCACTTCGTCGTTATTTGTAACTCCTGCCAGGATCAACGCGATATGTAAGGCAGCGGTTCCTGAATTAACCGATAAGGAATGGCCCCCGCCAAGATATTGTTCGAAGGCTCGTTCAAAGAGTTCAACCTGTTCGCCCTGGGCTACGTAACCACTGTACAGCACTTGTTCAAGCGCCGGCATCAGCTTTTCACGCGGGGGAAGGTTGGTTTTTATCAGTGGAATCATGGAGATTTATTTTAGGTTGAGTTCTTCCCTGACAAAGTCGAGGGTGAGTAGCAACTCTTTTAACTCTTGCACATTCAGTTGCTTGGTGTTGTTCGAGTTGTATTCCTGATCGGTGAGAAGGTGCCCATCGGTCTGGATGTATTTTGTGTAATTGAGGTCCCTCATATCGGCAGGAACCCGGTAAAACTTACCAAGGTCGATTGCTTTCGACATTTCCTCTTTCCCGCAGAGGGTTTCGAACATTTTTTCACCATGTCTTGGCCCGATAATCCTGATCTCGTTCGAAGCATTAAAGAGCTCTTTCAGCGCATTGGCCAGGGTGATGATGGTGGCCGCAGGTGCTTTCTGTACAAAGATATCGCCCGGTTCGGCATGTTGAAAAGCAAAAAGGACCAGTTCGACCGATTCAGTCAGCGACATCATGAAGCGGGTCATGTCGGGCTCAGTAACCGTGATGGGGGATCCTTCTTTGATTTGCTTGATAAACAGAGGTATTATTGAACCTCGTGAACCCATAACATTTCCATACCTCGTGGCACAGATCACCCCATGGTTGGCCTTCACCCTTGGATCGCGGGCTTTCGAGATGGCCAGCTTTTCCATGATGGCCTTGGTCATTCCCATGGTGTTGATGGGGTACACGGCTTTATCGGTGCTGAGTACCACTACTTTACTCACATTGTTGGCTGCGGCTGCTTCGAGTACATTTTCCGATCCGATGATGTTGGTGTTGACTGCCTGCATGGGGTAAAATTCGCACGAAGGGACTTGTTTCAGTGCTGCGGCCTGGAACACAAAGTCGACTCCTCGCATAGCTGAGTTAATGCTCGAAAAATCGCGCACATCGCCAATGATGTAATTGATTTTATCGTTTTTCAGCTCGATGCGCATGTCTTCCTGCTTTTTTTCATCGCGACTGAAAATCCTGATCTCTTTCAGGCCTGATCCTAGCAAGTGCCTCAATACGGCATTCCCAAAGGAACCCGTGCCCCCGGTAATCATCAGGGTTTTTCCTTTAAACATAAGTTGAATGGTTTAAAAATGGTTCAGATGGTGTTATTCCAGTTTGTTTTAACGTTGCTAAAATATTGTTTTCCAAAAACAACAACAATGCCGCCGATGAATCCTACAAAAGTCCAGATCAATACGGTCATGGCTCTTTTGGGTTTTGTTCTCAATTGGGGAACTACTGCCGGTTCGAGTACCGAAAAAACCGGGGTTTCTTCCTTTACTTTTATTTTGGCTTGTTCGAGTTGCTTGGCCAGTTCATTGTATACGTTAAGGGCAATTGTATAGTTGCTTTGAAGTCGGTCTTCGCGGGTAGCGGCCAGGGCACTCGAAACGTTTCGATTCTGATCGCGAAAGAGGGCCAGTTCTTCCTGGGCTTTTTCGAACTCTTGTTTTTTCTCGTTAAAGCGTTCTTCAACAAATTGAAGTTGTTCGGTGGCTTTACGTGTTTTGTGTTTTGTGATGTATTCCTGCAATTGTTCGCGGGCCTGGTTCGCTACCTGGGCCGAAAGCCCGGCTTCGTGAAACGAGGCTCTCAGCGAGAGATAGCCCATTTCTTCGACCGAGAGATACACTTTTTGTGAAAGCATTTTCCTCATCTTTTCTTGTTTGCGGGTAAGGAAGATGGGTTCTCCGGGTTTGGGCTGTTGCTTTATGTCTGATTCTCCTTTCAATGCCTGCCTGATGGTGCCAGGAAGCTCTAGGGTATAGGTACGCAACAAGGTAGCCAGGTTGGGTTTGGCAATCTCGATGTAATACTCGTAAAGTGAAACCGGATGATCGACTTTGGAAAATCTGAACGGGGTTTCCATCAATTCGAGCTGAAAGGGGACTGAATTTACGATTTGAGGGTACACGAGCGGCGATAGGGTTTCGGCGTTGTCGGCCATATCGAGGTTGAAGCCTGCCATGGCCGCCAGAGAAGAAAGTCCCCCCAATTTGGTAACCGATTTCGACGATTGGGGTACCATGGTGGTCCAGGCTGAATATTCTACCGGAGTAAGCAAGGCCGTTATTATCCCCATCATTATGGCAAGGAGGGTAATAAGGAACACCAACTTACGATCAGCCCAAAGACTTCGGGCGATAACCAGCAGATCAATTTCTTTTCGCTGTATTTCGGCCGGATTCTGTCGTGTATTGTTTTCTTTCTGCATGGTTCATCTAAAGTTTTACGATGGAAACAATGGCAAAGAGTACGGTCGAAAGGGTGGATGCAATAGCCAGCCATTGCCCGGTTTTATCGGTTTTTTCTTTTTCGGGTTTCGGGGGAACGATAATCTGGCAGCCTGGTTCAATATCGGGGTAAACCGGCCAGAGGAAATTGCGGGTGACCATGGTGGTGCCGTCGCTGTATATTACAAATACCCTTCTTTTTCTAGCATTTTCGCCAAAACCACCGGTCCGTTCCACGTAGTATTTCAGTTTTTGGCCTGGTTCGTAAGCTAACCCGATGGGATTACGGATTTCGCCCGAGATCCTTACTATTTGTGAAACTTCGGGAATGGTGATTTCATCGCCATCCTTCAGGATATAATCGAACTCGGTGCCGGGATTTCGCAGGATGTTTTCAAGTCTCAACTCGAGCTGGTCGTTATAAATCTGGTTTTCGACCTTCGACACAAGGCTGTCATCGGCGGTTTTGTGGAGTACTTCCATGTTTTTTTGTGCCATTTCGTTAACCCGTTTCATGGTTGCTCCTTTCACGAAGGCATTGGGCATCAGTCCTCCTGCCCGTTCAATCAGGTCGGAAACCCGTTCGAGTTTTGAGCCAATGCTGTAGGCTCCAGGGTAACGCACTTCACCGTAGATGTATACGGTACGTTGAACATGGTACGAAGGGGCTTTGCGCACGTAAATGTAATCGAAGGGAGCCAGCAGAAACTGATCGCCTTCTTGTTCCATTTGCAGTCCGCGATCGATATTGAACTGATATAACTTAACCAGTTCGTCAACCATCTCGTTGGCTTCGGTATAACTGTGCCTGCGGGCAAGTTCGATAAACGACTCGCTGGCGGCCTCGTTAAAGCCCCCTGCTTTAAAAATCAGGTCTTTCAGTGTCATGTTGTCGGCGTATTCATATTCTCCGGGGCGTTGTACTTCACCGAAAATCTGAATGGTCCGTCTTTCTTTCATCTTGAAAATATCCTGAATCACCACCTGGTCTTCGCGTTGAAGCACGATGTCGTTGTTCCCATTCACCACTTCTCCCACGTTGAAGGGAAGGCTCATGGGCGTAAGGTTGTCTTGGAGCCGGATAATCAGCCCGCGATTGGCAAAATAGTTTTCCTTTACCCCCTGTGCCTTTTTTATCAAAGCTGAAATAGTTAAGCCTTCGGTAAACTCGTAGGTTCCCGGACGGAACACGGCTCCTGAAATGGTTACCCTGTTTTCGAAACGGTTGATTACTTCCGAGGCGATGATGGAGTCGCCATTGAAAGGGGCAAAACTATCGAAAATCGATTGGCTTACATCGATGATTTTCTTTTCCTTGTTGGTGATGCGCACCAACGAAAGCTGCGATTGAAAGGCTTTCTCGGAAAATCCTCCCGAGTATTTGATCAGGTCGCTCAGTTTTTCTTTTTCGTTCAGTTCGAAATAACCGGTACGCTTGAATGCCCCGCTCATGATTACTCGTTTGCTGTATACCGGGATAAACAAGATGTCTTGCTCGCGTAACTGAAGGTTGTTCTCGGTGCGGGCGTTGATCAGGTAGTCGTATACATCGATGGTTTTGATCACTTTGTTGTCGCGGATTACCTGGATGTTGCGGAACGAACCGTTCTCGTTTGGCCCGCCCGACAGGTACAGCGCGTTAAAGGCGGTGGCGGTGGCGGGCAGGGTATAGGTGCCTGGAACCATCACTTCACCGATTACGTTGATCCTGATCGATCTGAGTGAGCTGATCGAAACATCTGCAAAGGTGTTGGGAGAAGCCCCACTCATGTTGCTATAAATGGCTGCAAGCCTGTTTTTAATTATTTCTTTGGCCTTACCAAACTCAAGACCTGAAACGTAAACGAGTCCAAGGTCGGGGATGTTGACAGCCCCGTTGTTCCCGATTTTAAGAAGGTAGGTTTTCTGGCTCGCGCCCCATACTGTAATCATGAGTTCGTCGTCGATGCCCAACAGGTAATTGCTTGGGGTGTGTAAGTTCAGTGGAGGTTCAAAAGAAAGTTTTTCGGAATTAAAAAGATGAAAACCAAAAATTTGCTTTTGTTTATCGCTGGGTTCGGTCTCCGCTTTTTTCGAAAGCTCTTCCTTGGATGTTTTTTTTAAGTGTTTTCCTTGATCGGGTAGGGCTTCATCTTTAGGTCCGTCAGAGAGGTTCATCTCCTGGACCCGCTTTTTCAACTGTTCTACCTGATCAGGGGTGGCGCCTTGCATTTGGGCAATTTCAACAGCTTGGTCGAGGGTCAGTCCCCTTGAAGTTACTTCTTTAACAATTTGCTGTATTTGCTGGTCGGAAAGCGCGTTGATATTGACGGAAGCGGGGCTCTGTGCCTGCAACCCGCAGTTGAGCAGCAGTGCCAACATCATGATCAATAAAGGTACTCTCTTCATTCGTTTATGTTTTATTTAGGCAAACAGAACGCTAAAGTAATCGATTGTGGCGGTTTATTGAAAGGTTGAAGCAAAAAACATCATTTTGAAGTAGGGAAAACCTGCGATTTGAGCACTTCAAGATAGCCGTTCCCAAACTTTTTATCGGGTTCGATATAATTACCTTCGCCCCATTCATTCCACGATTTGAGAAAGACAATTTGTCGTTCGGCAGGTTTGTGTGCCACCGAGCGTATTACTTGCCTTATGTGCCTTAGGAAATATCCGGGCGATGAATTGTGGAGCACAAAGCCATGAACGCCGCTTCGTGGGGTATTGTCCCAGTTGGG
>CAZSIK010000184.1:0-8842 GCA_964606515.1 uncultured Prolixibacteraceae bacterium | reverse complement strand
GTTTCGCCCGAAACTGCCTTTAATTTTTCAAGGATATCGATGGCTTTTACCATCTTTTGAATGGAATAGGGGCTTAACAAGTTGTAATTGATGCAATCGATTTTGTTCGGGTCTTTGCGGTTGTCGCGTTTGGGCCATTTCATGGCATCTCGGATGGTTCCCACGCTACGGAGGTTAACTGCAGGTGCGATCCACGATTTGTCGTCTTTTTCGATCAGGTAAGAAAAGGGCAGGTTGGAAGTATCTGAATTTCTATAGTGACGGCCCATGACTAAAGTAAAAGGCCCAATCTTGGCTGGCCAAAGAAGGTAGGAGTCGCTGGTGGTTTTTGAACCCCGTTCCACAATTCCTTGGTGAATAGGGCCCAGCTTGTACATGTGGTTGCTTTGATTGGAACCAGAACCCGCGTTCAGAAATGAGTACATTCCCGCGATGAGTAGGGTCGATTTATGGTGGGTAACCGTGTAGGGGCCGGCAAATATAGAGCAGGCTTCGCCATGAAAACCCTGGCAATTGGCGAAGAATACCGAGTTTTCGGCCGAATAATTTTTCCCCAGTTCGCAGCCCTGCCCGATAAAACATTTGTGAGCAATTACCCCATCGATGAGCTTGCTTCCCGAAAGGATGATGGTATCGTGGGTAATTACATTGTTGCCGATATAAACCGGGGCTTGCTCGTTGCTGACAATGGTTCCATTTTCAAGTTGCCTTGCCCCTTCAATGTTGGTGTATGGCCCAATCCTCATGTTGAGGACAGAACCCGTGTTGATGATTTTGCAATTATCGGCGATGGATCCTCTTTCGTAGGCATGTTCGGCGGCATAGGTTGAAATGATTTTTTCAAGTTTATGGATGAGCTCGGGTCGATAGCGGTAAAGGGTCATGATGTAAGCAATTTGAGCCGACATGGAATCGTAAATCATGATTTCACGGCCTCCCGATTCATCGAGTACGGCCACTTTTATCCCGTTGCCAAAACTGCTTTTGCCTTGGTTAGCAATGACTTGCACGTTGTTGATGATGACATTGTCGCCTATATTGTAATTCGAGATGTAATTTTTTACATAGTTGATATAGCAATTGTTGCCAATCCCGCAATTATGGATGGTGGAGTTGTAAATTCCGGCTTGCCGTTTGATTCCTCCGTACAGCACTATCTTTTTCTGTTGTAAGCCAATCTTGACCACTCCCGAAAAGTGTGAATTATAGATGGTTTTAGGGTTGAAATCGTTGTCGACAAAAATAGTGCTCCATTCATCGCAGGTACACATTTGTTTCTCCAACTGTTTGATTTCGATGTTGGTAAGGTTACGGTATTTCATACACTTTAGGGTATTGAATTAGTAATACAATGATACTATTTTTTCTATTTCTTGCTATTGGGCAACAATAATTTCTGCCAGATAATCGTAGTGTGGCCCGTATTCCAAAATATGTGCTTTTAACCCTGCAAGTTCGGCAGTATCGGCAAGCAAGGTTTGGTCGGCAAAAAGCCAACTGAATGGTTCTCCGGTGATTTTCTTATATTGAAGACAATAATCGACGACTCCATAATAAGCATCTGAATTCAAGTCGAAAAGGATTGAGCCATCGGGCTGTTCATACAAGTAGATCAGGTCTGAAGAATCGAGAAGGATTTTTCCTCCAGGTTTCATCAACGTCTTCAGGTGGAGTAAGAGTTCCAGTAACCCTTCAGGGGAACCGGCAATGCCAATTCCATTCATCAAGAGCAGTAAGGTGTCGTATTTCTCTTCGGAATATTGAAAGATGTCCTTATTGATTACTCTTTTCACCCCACGAGCTTTCATTACCCGACAACAGGATTCTGAAAGCTCAAGGGCACAAACCTCCAGCCCCCGTTCCTGCAAAACAAGGGTGTGACAGCCAGCGCCAGCACCAATGTCAAGCACTGACCCCTTGCACTGTTTCAGTGCCGTTTTTTCCAATAATGGCATTTCGTTGAGGTCGCGAAAGAAATAGTCGGGTGGCATTTCTTCATCTTCTATTAGCATCGACTGAACCACGATGGGGGTATTGTCGTGGAGGAAATAATACTCGGAAATTGCCCTTCCGATAGGGTCTTTCTCATCATGCATGGTTCATGTATTATGGTTACAAAAATAAAGACAGAAACGTCAGGTTTTTCTGATTTTTTACCGGGTTTTAAAAATATTTCATTATACTTGTCAAAAGCTTGGTTAGTCACATGAATTATCCAAAATCGATACAGGATTATTTTTTTCAAAAGCGAATCGAACCTAATGATACTTTCTTTATGATCGTATCCCTGGATGGAGTTATCCTTGATGCAGGAACCTTAGTCAAAATATTGAATATTATCCCAGTAATTGGTGAACCGGTGGATGGTTTTATTTGGGCACTGACTGACCGTTTTCCAATTAGCCAAAACCTTTTTTTGCCCAATATTCAATTAAATCCTACCCATCAGTATAATCTTCATTTGTTGGTCGAGTCGGAGTTGGTTTGGATCATTGTACACGAAACAGCAGAAAAATCAAGCAAACAGAACGATGGGACGGACCCATTATCCCAAAGTCAGAATCATTGCAGGAAGGTGCTGAACGGGCTCGATTACCTGGTATTTTATCGCTTGCCTGAAGGGAAATGTGCTCTGATCTGCCATGTTCCCGATTGGGCCAAGGAATTCATTCCAACCGATCATGTCGGCCATATTTGTGCCCCCGACCTGTTCCCTTTTATAAAAGGTTTTGAAGAGCTGATCCCGGCCTACCAACCAGGAACAAAAATGGTTAAAAAATATGCAGGAATGTGGCCCCAGACCAAACCTGGCGGGGGGGAATTGATGCTACAGGCATGGGCTTTACTGCAAAAAGATGAGGCCTACCTCGTAGTAAGCCCAGTTGAGCAGGGGGTGATTAGCAGTGCTCCAGCCCAGTTGGCGGGGGAGCATATCCTTGCTTATGAACAGCTTCAAAAATCCCAAACCCGCTTGCAAGAATTGGCCAAACTTAACGGGCAATTTGTTGGGGCTATTTCACACGATTTCAGATCACCAATTTCTACCCTGATTGATGGTATCTCCTACCTTCAGGATGAATTCAAGCTTTCGACCAAAATAGGCGATTATGAGCTGGCAATAATCGATCAGGTTAAGATGGAATTGATACGGCTTCTCGAGTACAATAATAAATTATACGATTGGGCCCAACTGAATCACGGAACCCTTGAACTCAATATTGAAAGTATACCAGTAAAAATGATCCTTGAATCGGTTAAAGGCCAGATTAACGAACGTCTTCATTCCAGGCAAATCAAACTTACCCTGACCTACCTCGACGAGGCCATTGTTAATACGGATTTCGTGTTGATTTGCCAGGCGGTATATAACTTAATCGACAATGCAATTCAATTTTCTCGGGATAGGGGGGCCATTGTGGTTGAAGCATCATGTAAGAGCATTAAAATCAGTGATCAGGGCTTGGGTATGTCTTCCGAAACCATCAAGGCAATAAAAAAAGGGGGATTTGTTCAAGTGAAAAAGGGTTCCAATGTGAAAAAAGGTACTGGATTGGGCTTGGCTATTGTATCCCGAATCATGGAAATCCTTAACCTGAGGCTTGAAATTGATAGTGTTGAGGGTGAAGGGACACAAACTACTATCTTATTTTATTAATTTTTTTAAATGTAATTCATCCATGATTTATAAGAATTTTCTTTTTTATATCGCTTGTTTTATCCTGTTCTCCTCTTTATCGGGAGCAAAGGCTCAGTCGCTATCGTTGAATTCTGGTTATCCCGATTACCCGGTGGCTTATCGGGTTCCCGCTCCCAATGAGGTTCGGCAAATTGTTGACCGGATTCATCAACGAGCTGTTAAACGCTCGGTCTTTGAAGTTCTTGATGGGGAAACCGGCTTGCCCATCCTCGATTTTTCGAAACCCAATAAAAATGCGATCATCCCCGATTCTATGTTGGAAGTTATTGGCTGGACTTATCCCAACGGGGTGAGCCTTTCGGCCTGCCATGCCATGACCGCGATTACTGGCGACTCTTCCTACACCCGCTTTGCCATCCGGTTTTATGATTTTACTTTCCTGGCCATGCCTTATTTCCAAGCCATGAAAGAGAAAAAAATCATCAAAAAGCATTTGTACGATAAAATGGTCAACATGAAGGCACTCGACCATTGTGGCTCCATTACCAGCACCCTTATTAAGACTGAAAAGATACATCATGACCCGAAGTACCGGTCGTGGATCGATACCGTAGCCAATTACATATCGAATAAACAATTCAGGTTCGATGATGGCACCATCGCCCGCGAACGGCCTCAGCCCGAATCGCTTTGGGCCGACGATATGTACATGTGTGTTCCCTTTCTGGCACAGATGGGCACCCTTACCGGTGATAAAAAATATTTCGACGACGCAGTGAAACAGGTCATTCAACTTTCGGCAAGACTTTTTAATAAAGTATCCGGACTGTACGATCATGGCTGGAATGTGAATTCCTCAGATTATGATCCTGAATTTCATTGGGCTCGTGCCAATGGTTGGTGCACCCTGGCTATGGCTGAATTGTTGAGTGTTCTTCCTGAAAATTATAAGGGTAGGGATGAAGTCCTTCATTTGTTCCGCAGCCACCTTAAAACCATTGCCGGTTTGCAAGACGGAACTGGTTTGTGGCATAACATGCTCGACCGTGAAGGAACTTTTCTCGAAACTTCGGCAAGTGCCATGTTCGTATATGGAATTGCAAAGGGCATCAACGAAGGCTGGATCAGTCATGTGTATGGGCCTGTTGCTATTACCGGATGGAATGCCCTTGCGACGAAAGTTACCCCTACGGGCGAAGTTTGCGACATCGTGGTTGGAACCACTTTTGCCCACGATAATACCTATTACTTCCATCGGGGTACCAGTTGCGAAACCTCGTTTTACGGGCCCATCATGCTGGCCGGCTCCGAGATCATCCGTTTACTCAATAATCCCAAGCTCGAAATTGTAGCACCCAAACCGGGTAGCATGAACAGTGCCATGCATTTCAGGTTAAAAAGCGATAAACCAATGCGTTAACTTAAATACAAAACATCAGGTTCGGGTTCTGTTTTCGAATTTTTCAGATGATTTTGGCCGGAATCTACGAGGATACTTGAGCCGGAAAAGGTTCCTGTGGATCGTTTTTTTTGCCAATCCCCAAACAATCAAAAGCTTTATCCAACGATTCATCGTTTTCTGATAGAATATATAGCTTGTCGTTGTGTAGTATGGTTGTTGAACCTGAGGGGGTTATGTATTTGTTGTCTCGCTCGACAAAGGAAATCCAGGTAGTTTTGGGTAAGCCCAACTGTACAATTTGTTTTCCTGTTGCTGTGCAGTGCTCGGGAATGCTGACTTCAGTGAGCTTCGACATGATCCCATCGTTCAATTCAAGGTCGATCTGGGTTCTCGGTTTTAATTCTTCCGGTAAGGTAAGGTGTAACCATTTGGCAACCAATGGTAAGGTTGTTCCTTGGATCAACACTGAAGTAATTGAAATGAAGAAAACGATGTTGAAAATCATGCTGGCTTTTTCAGCTCCGGCAATCAGGGGATAAGTGGCAAAGACAATGGGAACAGCCCCTCGTAAACCTACCCAGGAAATGAGCCAGCGACTTCGTTTTTGAATTTTGAAGGGGATCAGGCTGATGAAAACGCTTGCTGGCCTGGCCACTAAAATTAGGAAGAATGAAATGACAAGGCCAATCCCTATCACGGGAAAAATTTGTTTGGGAAATACCAGAAGTCCTAAGGTTAGAAACAAGATGATCTGCATGAGCCAGGCAAAGCTATCGAACGACTTCAATATTTTTTTCTTGTGTATCAACTCCTGGTTGCCCAAATATACCGCACAAATATAAACGGCCAGGAACCCATTCCCGCCAATAAAATCGGTAGCAGAGAAACTGAAAAACATGATCGCGATCACCAAAACAATGTACAAGCCTTCATAATCGAGTTTGATTTTGTTGATGACCCAGGTGCTTATTTTTCCGCAACCAAAACCCAGCAGTCCGCCAAGAAGCATCTGGCTAAAAAACATAGGGATGATGGTGGAGAAACTTGAGTTTTGGTTGATAACCAGGCCTGTAAAAACAAGGGTCAAAATATAGGCCATCGGGTCGTTGCTCCCACTTTCGAGTTCCAATACCGAACGAAGGTTTCCTTTCAATGCAAGGCTTTTGGAACGTAATATTGAAAATACCGCGGCAGAATCGGTCGACGATACTATTGAACCTAACAATAACCCCTCGTAAAGGGTGAAATCGGTAACCCACCACACGAACAAACCCACCAGAGTTGCCGTTAACAACACCCCAAGTGAAGCCAAACTTACTCCCTGCCATATTATGGGCTTTACCGAGTTCCAACCTGTTCCCAGTCCACCCGAAAACAAAATGAAGTTTAAGGCTACTATGCCAATAAACTGGGCTGTTTTGGGGTTGTCGAATTGAATTCCCCCGATTCCGTCGGAACCGGCCAACATCCCAATGGACAGGAAAAAAATCAAAACCGGAACCCCAAACTTTAAGGAGGTTTTGCCCGCGATCAATGAAATGAATAAAAGTATTGATCCAATCAATAATATATTTTCAGTAGTTAATGTCATTTGCTTGCCTTAATTCTCAAAAATAGTAAAACATTATGGAAAACCCAGATGAGTGGGTTTCGAATGCAAATAATTCGTTAAATTATTTATAATTAACAAATGAAGTAATACTTAATATTTATAAAAAAGTATCTTTGTGCCAATTTGATGTGTTTTTGAATAAGTCTCATTTTTTATAAAATGAAGAAGATAGGAGAAAGAATTAAGAAAAAGAGGGAGTTAATGCATTTTCATTTGAATGAACTTGCAGAAAAAGTGGATATCAGTCCCAGCGCTCTTTCACAGATTGAAAGGTCGAAATCGTTTCCATCGATTTTTACCTTAAAGTCGATAGCCGATGCTTTACATACTTCTGTTGGTGAATTGGTTGGTGAAAATGAAGCCATTGAAAATAACCCTGTTGTGTTTAAAAACGATATAAAATTAGTCGGTCAGAATACTACGGGAACCATCGTTTTCCTACTGTCGAATCCTGATCGAAACAAGCAAATGGATGCTTTTTTGGTTCGTTTTGCAAGGGCCTCGGGCCTCGATGGACTGATCAAGGGGCGGTATGGTCAGGTGTTTTGTCATGTTCTTTCTGGTGAGGTCCGGTTCGACCTTGACGGGAAAAGTTTTTTTTTAAAGCAGGGCGATAATGTTAGTTTTCAGGCCAAATTGCCTTTTAATGCCATCAACAATAGTGAAGGACTCAGCGAATTGCTTTGGGTGCAATCGCCGCCCAATGCATGAAAATTAAGTAATAATTAAAAATAGAAGTAAAATAAATAATATCTCGATTATGGCCGAATTATTTAAAAAACTGGAAAAGAAAAGGATTCGTTTGCCTAACGAGGCATTGATTGTACTTGGTGGATGTAAATCGTATACAACGTATAACACCGTTGATGAATTGGCTGTTGCAGCTGTAGGGGGCAATCAAAACAGCTTCGAGGTTAAATATCCCATCGAAGGGAAAGGCGAAATCACCGAGGTGGTGGTACACAAGGTCAGCAACGGTATTTCGGCAAATTATACCGATGCGTACATGAGGCGGAGAGACCCAGACACCATGTTTATTGCCGATGATTTACCAAGCGATAAGGAACGGTTCCATGACCGGTTTGGATACCCCTTTGAAAAATTAAGAAAAGAAACATTAGCATGGCTCCAGAAACAAGACCTGGCGGTGTTCTTTTATTTTGCCGGCCGCGACAAAATAGGCTCGGGTGGTATTGCCATTGCTCCAGCCAATGCTGGCTTCTTCGCTATGGGATTGGCTATGCTTCAAAGCATTATCCCAATTGACGAATTGCCTGAAGAATTTGTAATCGATTCGGCAATATATGTAGCCCCAACCTTCAGGCACACCCATTTTAACGGGAAACAAATTGTGGTTCATAAAAGGTCGGAAAGCATTCACGAGATTTTTTCGTATAACCTGTATCCTGGTCCAAGTGCAAAAAAAGGCCTTTATGGCGCTTTGCTCACAAAAGGAGAAAGAGAAGGGTGGATAACTGCACACTGTTCTACCGTGCAGGTGGTAAGTCCCTACGATAACATTACCACCTTCATGCATGAGGGGGCCAGTGGAGGGGGCAAAAGTGAAATGCTTCAAAACATTGTGAGGGAGGAAAATGGCCAGGTACTGATTGGCGAAAACATCATTACAAAAGAAAAACGCCTCATCAACTTTCCTTTGTTTTGCTCGTTTAACCCGGTTACCGACGATATGGCTCTTTGTCACCCTACTTTGCAAAGGGGCAATGGTAAGCTCACGGTTTTGGATGCCGAAAATGCCTGGTTTATCAGGGTTGACAGTATAAATGATTATGGCGATGATCCCTTTCTTGAAAAATTGACCATCAAACCGAAAGAACCCTTGTTGTTTTTAAATATCAAATCAAATCCCGATTGCACTGCCCTGATATGGGACCATACCGAAGACAGTCCGGGCAAAAAATGCCCCAATCCCAGGGTAATTGTTCCCAGGATCATTGTGCCAAATGTGGTGAACAAACCTGTAACCGTCGATATCAGAAGTTTCGGAGTGCGTACCCCATCGTGTACCAGGGAAAACCCAACTTATGGAATTCTGGGCTTGTTCCATATTTTACCCCCGGCCCTGGCTTGGTTGTGGCGCCTGGTTTCTCCCCGTGGCCACGCCAATCCAAGCATTGTCGATGCCGGCAACATGGGGAGCGAGGGGGTAGGTTCATATTGGCCGTTTGCC
>CAZSIK010000183.1:0-8869 GCA_964606515.1 uncultured Prolixibacteraceae bacterium | reverse complement strand
AAGGTTTCTTATTCAATGAATATTGAAGCAGGTTGAACAGGTGCAGGAGAATCAGCTTCCCGCTCCTGCGGATGTCGCCCAAACGGACCACGTTCACGGCATCGTAACCCAATTTCAATAAAGCATTGATCTCGGTCGAGTACAAGGTATGGGCCACGAAAAAGATCCCTTTTAGCCCGTTTTCCTGAGCCAATTGGTTCCATAAACCGATGAATCTTTTGATGTCGGGAATCTGGAAGGGTTTATAAATTACGAAGAGCGGTTTCCCGTCGACTTTCACGTAGCGTTCGTCGCGGAAGGCAGTCAACAAACTGATAAAGTGGTTGCGGATGTCATCGTCGCCCGGGTACAGTTGTTCTATCAATATTTTATCGTCGTTGCCGCTCGGGTTCGACCAAACTTTAGCCTTCCACGATTCGTTGGCCCATCCCAGGCAAAAACTGAAATTGGGTTTCTTTGTCGAAAGCACTTCGTTGAAAGGCATTTCGAGTAATTGTTTTCCATTTCCAAACCAGTAATGCCAATAGCAAAAGGCTTCAATACCCGCATCTTTAGCCAACTGGGCCTGTCGTTCCCGAATGTTGGGATCGTTAAGGTCGTAATAGCCCAATTCGCCAGGTATTTTGGGCTGGTCGTGGCCTTTGTACAATGAGCCTGCATTTTTTACATTATACCACTCGGTAAAACCCTTGTCCCACCATGCATTGTTCTCGGGTATCTCGTGGTATTGAGGTAAATAGTATGCGATAATTCTCATGAAAAGGTGAGTTTATAATTGGTTAAAATATCTTTTATTTTTCTGAAAGTGAGATAAAGGATCACATCAAGTCCAAGATGTCTCAAGAACAAGATTTTCTGATCGCGGGCAAAAACCCTGTCCCTTACTTTAGCGCTGATCCCTGTTGCATCGAAGCGTGCAATAACCTGATCGATCCAGATGAATTGGGTATTTCTGAACAATTCGATGTGGTAGGCCCAATCGGCTGAGATCGGGTATTTTAAATTGTATTTCTTCGTTCGGTATACCTTTGCGGGATAGAACACGGTTTGATGACAGAGGTTGGTTTTCGAAAGCCGGTACTTGTTGAATTTTCCACCCCTGGGGTATTCCACCTGATTTTCTCTTTCAACATAAAGTGCATTCCCGTAATAAACAGCTTCCTGGTTGGTAATTCCCGATGCAAAGTCAGAAAGGGTTTGGGATGAATAAAAAGTATCGCCGGCATTCATAAAAATAAGAAAATCGCCCGATGCCATCGTGCAGGCTTTGTTCATGGCATCGTAAATGCCTTTGTCGGGACTGCTGCTGAATTGGTTGAAGTGATTTCTATATTTTTCGATCACTTCCAGGGTGCCGTCGGTACTTAGCCCGTCGATCATCAGGTATTCCCTGTGCGGATAATCCTGATTCACTACACTCAGTATGGTCGTTTCGAGGGTTTCAACGCTGTTCCTGACTACCGTAACCACCGAAATTAAGGGGCTGTTTGTTGTCATTGGGCGGCTTGTTGACTGATCCATTGGCTGATTCGGGTGCGGTAATAAAACCACCTTTCGGTCGTAAACAGGTTCAGAAAAATGAACAGGAACAGGATCAGCGACATAACTCCCAGTTCGTACCATACATTTTGACGGGAGAACCAACTTGCAAAACCAGGTAGGTTATAAAGCCAGGCCGATATTCCCACCATGAGGCCCGAACTGATCAACATGTTCCGGTCTTTTCGTCTGAACAGTTCTTTAAAACGCAAAAGATGGGTACGGTGGAAGGCAATCATGATGATGAAAGCCCCCAGGGTTGTTGAAACCGACCAGGCCAATACCACTCCGTAAACCGGAAAAAATCGGCTTAATATCAAGCATAATGCAAGGTAAGCTATCGAATTGATCATTTGAGCCCAAACCAACAGGTTCAGGTTGCCCACCCCGAGGTAGTTGAAATAGGCAGGCGAACAGAGAATGTTGGCCAACATGCCCAAGGCTACCACGATGGAACTGTTGATGAATACACTTTCATAATGTCCTATCCAAATGCGCGAGAGGAAGCCTGAGATAAAAACCAGGACTACCGTGGCCATGGCTCCAGCGGTTAGCACAAATGGGAAGGACTTAAGGTAGAAAGGTTTTAAGTTTTCTTTTTGGGTTTGATTGTAATGGGCTATAACTGGTATGGTTACCTGATAGGCATTAATGATGGCGGCCCGTACCTGCGAGGCCAGCCGGTAGGCCATTTCGTACCAGGCCAGTGCCGGTAATCCGCCGAATTTGCTCAGCAAGGCCTTGGCCAGGGGATCAACAATCAGTTGAATTATCGATATTAACTGGAATTTATACCCGTACCCGAACATGGCCCTGAACGAGGCACGATCCCAATCCCAGTGGAGCAAACGAAACGAAGGCAGGTTCGCCTGGGTGTGGTAGTAGGTATATCCCAACACAATAGTGGCTTGTATGATCTGGGCCACAGCCACCCCAATAATTCCAAACCTGGGTACGAGTACAATCGAAATCAGGAGAAAAAATACCGAGGTGAAAATGTAAACCAGGTTTCTCAAGTAATTTTTTTGAAATCCCTCGAGTACCGAAGTAAAAACCCCGCCGATGGCCGTAAGGAGCAACGATCCCAGCGACCAGGGCAAAAGTGCTACGGCAATTTCAACATATTCGGGTTCAACCAGTAGCGTAAGTAAATATGGTGCAAAGACAAGAATCAATCCTGAGAGCACTACATACAAGGCTGATATGCTGAGCAATGCCGTGAATATCAGCTTGCCCAGACTGGAAGTGTCGTTAACGGCATTCTTTTCAGCAACAAATTTCACCAATCCCGAGGTGAAGCCCAGGTTGGCCAGGTTGGCTACCGAGGTGGTGGCCACAATGAGTGACCAAAGCCCGAGCATCGCGGCACCAAGCCTAAGTAATAAATACCGGTACAATAGGAAATAAACCACGCCCACCACCACTACCTGCAACACTGCTGAGGAGGCATTGACCGTGATCCTTTTCCTTGAGTTCAGTTTCATGTAGGGTACTGTTAATCTTCCCGATGCAATACGAAGTGCTTCAGTTGGTAAAAGATTCTGCCTTTGATCCTAGAAATCAGACTCCGGGTATACACCGTACCAGTAGTGCCCGAAACGCCCCTCAGGTCGATGAAGCCGGGGAGGATCGACCACCGTATTCCTTCATATAATGCCTTGTGTACCGCCCTAGCGAGCAGGTGCTCGAAGAAAATTCCTTCCGAATCGTTGGCTTCTTCTTTCAAAGGAAGCAGATAGTTGCATAAAAAAGGTTTAGTGGCGCAAAACAAATAGGTTTCTGCCCGGTCGAGGTCTCCCGTAAAATTGCAGTACACCTCTGCTGGTGCCTGTTTATCGATATTTTCCAGAATCTTAGTTAGACCGGCAGCATATAACCTTCCTGTAATTTTAACAAGAAGTGTCTCGTTGCCGATTAAGCGACTGTGCTGCAAGGCATAGTCCAATATCCGTATTTCGCCGTAGCCTTTGCCCAGTTCGCGGGGATAGGTATTGTCGTTGAACGAGAGAAATTCAACTTCTTTGTTCAGGGGGTTGTTTTGTTCACAAAATCCGATCAATGAATTCAGGTTGTAACCCGAATTTTCACAAAATACGATTTTAAAGATGCTTTTGTCTTTCAGCCATTTGCCCAAGGCCCATTGGTAATCGGCCAGCCTCACTGCCGGATCGGCCCGTTGTACCCAGGGCATGCCATTCACGTCTATTGTGGCAGTCAACAGCAAAACCTGGGTTCTGGGCATATTTGATCTGATAAGTTGAATAATTTAAGCACGGTTGCTGAGCGTAGCCGAAATCCTGTTGCTGAGCGAAGTCGAAGTACCCCTCGACTACGCTCGGGGACCAGATCCTGTCGAAGCACTGTTACAGAGCGTAGCCGAAGCACGGTTGCTGAGCGTAGCCGAAACATCGAGCCAAAACCCGTTACAGCCCACCTGTTGTTCGAAGCGGTAACCATTGGCTCGGAGCAACTTCGATTTTTCTTCGTTCTTGGGTGCGTAATCTTCGGTGACGATCAGGCGGGGTCGGTATTTCGAGAAGTCGAGGGTTTGCAATACCTCAAGGTCCATCCCCTCGGTGTCGATCAACAAGAGATCGGGCAGGGTAGGGGTTGCGTTTTTGTCGAGAAGTTCGCTCAGGGTAATACCAGGCACTTCAATAAAATGTTCCGAACGGTGTTCGGCAAACCATTCGTTCTGGTCGTTACACAGGGTTGAGTAAAGGCCCTGGGGATCGTCGTTTCCAAGGAAAAGCCTTACTGTCTGGCTTGCCTGTGCTACTGCTGCATGTACTGTTTTAATTTTGGTGAAGCGGTGCAGATTCTGGTTTAATTTATTGTATATAAAAGGATTGGCTTCAACAGAGAGCCCCGACCACCCTTTTTTAACCAAACCATAGCTTGCTGAAAAAGTGAGTCCATCGTTAGCCCCGATTTCGATGAAAAAGCCGGCTTCATTCCTGCCTTTTTGAAGCAGCTTAATGATGGCTTTTGTTTCGCCTGCCTGTGAATAGTCGTTGGTGAACCAGTGTTTTAGTGAAACAACGGCGTTTCTCAACTGTCTTTTTAACACTGGAGAAATTAATTTTTTTAATGGATGAAGAAAATCTGTCATATAACAGTATTATTTAAAAGACTGTCTCAGAATTCCTCTGTGCCCCTCTGTGCCCTCTTTGGTGAAAAAGAAAAATTATCACCACAGAGGGCACAGAGAAACACAGAGATTTTTTTTCTTTGTTTGTATCCTTATCAATATTTAAAAACAATAGCTTATGCCCAGCTCGGCGTGCACGTTGTAGCGCACCTTGCCACGATCCCACCAGTAGGGCGGGTCGCTCGGGATAGGATCGTACAGCCACATATAATTGATGGACCCGATGGTTTCGATACGGGCATTCAGCAGAAAATGGTTGAAGTTCCATTCTCCGAAGAGCCCTCCGCCAAAATCGACCCAGTGGCTGCGATAATCCTTGATGGCATAGGCCCAAAAATCGTTGTTGTGCGCCACGCGTTTCACTTCAAAACCAATGCGTTTCAGTCCGCTGTTCCAGCAGGCGCTCAGCCATTGCATGTTGCCACCCGTGCCGATGCCTGCGCCCAGGTATTGTCCCAGGTGGGAGTACCCATCGCGGGCAGCTCCATGAGTATACCATCCACCGGCGCTAATTGCCCTCATAGCAGTCGACCGGCTTTTGTCAAGCTGGGTCACTTCTACCTGTATATCGATGTATTCGTCTTTTCGCTTTTGTATGGGAATTAATTTTCGGAATCCAAAAAGGTAGGCCCCCATGTGACTGGGCTCAAGGATCACATCGGTAAGGTCGAAACTGTGGTCTTCGCGACCGTATTCGAGGTACACTTCCATGTGCGACTCGGGGGCAACCCAACGCATGAAGACTGAAGCCAGTTGGTCGCTCTTACGGGTATCCTCTTCAAGACCGCTGTAGCTTTTTTTGGTCATGGGGGCAATAACTGGGATGTATTCGGCAAAACCCGGGAGCTGGTCCTGCCAATCTACGATGAAGCTACGCGTTACCCCAAGGAATAATCCGGGCAACCAACGTGGCTGATAGGTGAGTACCATCCCGTTTTTGTAGCGCCAGTCAATTGGTTTGGCTGCATATTTTACACCATGTTGGGCCAGCCGGGTGGAGTCGATGCCCGGGAAGCCCGATTGTTCGAGTTTCCCGGCCACGATTTGTCCTTCGAACGAGCCAATCCAGGTTTTGATGGGGCGCACGGTGTTCAGGGTGATGTGTTTGAAGCCTGGTGCACAATTGGTCATCAGCAGCGAATTACGATATCCGGGCCCCCACCAAAGGTTCTCGTTCGAGAGCCCCAGCGATACCGGACCTACGGTGACCCTGAAACTGCTCTGTCCCAGGAACAGTTTCTGGTAGGGGTCGTTGCCGAAGCGCTCGGGTATATCAATCGCGTTAAGGTTGTGTGCGTAATAGATTTTCCAAACCGCATCGGGGTGTTTGTCGGGGAAACCATCGAATGCGCTGTTTTGTGCCCACACGAATTCGGGCTTTACTTGCAGCGAAAACCAGCCGGCACGGGCAAAAAAGCCACCCGACAAGTAGGTCTGGTGCCCCCGGGCCGGGATCATGGCCCCATCGTTTAATCCTTCGGGATGGTCGCTGTTGAGTTGCTGTTTCCAGGTTAGGGGCAAAATTCTAAGTACTGGTTTCCACTTGTTTTCTTCCTTGCCTAAAAGCAAATAGGGTGCATATAAAGTGCTCAACTCACTGTTTTTATATCCTTTATCATCAGTAAGATAAGGAAATAAAGGGCGTGAGGCAAACGAGGCCACCGGGTCGCTTTGACCCAGCAGTTGTGCCCTGCGGTAGGCATCTTCCAAAAGCGGCAGGCCAACAGGCAACGATTGGGCCGAAATTCGGAATGTTGGAATAATAACAAAAAGGAAAATAAAGATATGAGAAAGCTTCTTCATGCTTTTATTCTATTTTAATTTATTGACTACGTCGTCATAAGTAGTCCCTGCCCAAAAATTTTGGGTATAATGCGGTTATGACAGTTCGACCCTGAAGGTAGGAGAAACGACGAAGCAATCTCTTACTCTTTTAACTTCCCAACATAGTCGATCAACCATTCTTTCAGCTTTCCGCCGATTTCTTCGTTTTGCAGACCGTAAATGAGGTTGGTTTTGATAAAGCCGAGCTTGTTACCTATGTCGTAGCGTTCGCCATCGATTTTAAATCCATACATGGCCTGCTTTTTTACCATCATCCGCATGGCATCGGTAAGCTGTATCTCGTTGTTTTTTCCCCTTGGGGTATGGTCGAGATAGCCGAAAATTTCGGGGGTGAACACGTAACGGCTGGCAATGGCCAGGTTCGACGGGGCTTCTTCTTTGTTTGGTTTCTCGATAAAGTCTTTTGCCAGTAACACCCCGTTATCGACCGGTGTGCCATCGAAAATGCCGTAGCGGTTCACCAGGTGCGGGGGAACCTCTTCAAGGGCCACAACCGAACTTTTATACCGTTCGTACACTTCGAGCAACTGTCGGGTAATGGGTTTGCCATGTCCTGAAACAAGCGTGTCGCCAAGGAGCACGGCAAATGGCTCATTGCCGACATGGTAACGAGCATAGCTGATGGCATCGCCCAGGCCGTTCATCTCCTTTTGCCATACAAAATGAATGTTGGCCAGCTTCGATATTTTTACAATTTTCTCGAGTTCTTCCATCCGCCCTTTCTCCTCGAGGGCGGCTTCAAGCAACGGACTGCGGTCGAAGTGCTCCTCGATGGCCCGTTTGCCCTTCCCGATGATCATCAGGATATCGGTAATGCCCGATTCGACCGCCTCCTCGACTACATACTGAATAACGGGGGTATCGACAATGGGGATCATCTCCTTGGGCTGGCTTTTGGTGATGGGCAGGAAACGGGTTCCCCATCCTGCAGCGGGGATTACAGCTTTTTTGATCATATAAAATTGGGTTTGTAATCTAATTTGTGTTCACTTAAGAGCCATTTCCATACCGGAATAACCTGTATTTTTTTGTTGTTTACTTCAATATCCCGCTCCGATTCCCAAGTGATAATGGTTAAATTACTACAATTTAATTCTTTTGAAGCTTCAGTTAAGGCTGAAACTTCCCTTCGAAGCGTCTTTGTATCCGACACGTCATAAGAAACCTGTATCAGTTCACTTACCTGAAATCCTGATCTGCATACAAAATCAACCTCTTTTTCATTTCGGGTCTGATAATAAAAAAGTGAAATCCCCGCGATAAACCCCTTCCTTAATAACTCTGAGAAAACCATGTTCTCGAGCAAGCGCCCGAGGTTTTTTGACAATTCAAATGCACGGGCATACACAAAACCATTATCAATTGGATAGCACTTTTGCGGAGCTTTTTGCATCAATTTTAATTTTGAATTAAAACGGGGCAGATAAACAAAAAGAAAAGGCTCCAACAAATAAGTACAGTATTTTTTCGTGGTGTGTACACTTCCTAATTCTAAATTGTTAGTCAGTTGGTTGAAGGAAAACGGATTGCAAAAATTGCTCAATAAGTAATGAGCCAGATTATACAGTTCATTGCTGTTTCTTACATTGTACCGTCGGGTTATGTCTTTTAACAATATGGAGTCGAAAAGTGAACCGAGATAATTTGAGGTGATGTTGCGTTTTTAACAATTTCAGGAAATCCCCCCATCAGCATATACTCATTCAACTGGGTCAATAATTCTGCTCTTTCGGTTGGAGTGTTGTTGTTTATGCAAACCCGATTATATTGAACTGTTTCCGAGAAACTGAAAGGGAAAATCTTAACCTGAACGAAACGTCCGGTAAGAAGCGTGGCCATTTCGTTGGATAAAAGATTTGAGTTGGAACCAGTTATTGTAATGTTTATCCCCCGGCGGTATAATTTACCAACCCACATATCCCATTTTGGCAGGTTTTGTATTTCGTCTAACAAAAGGAATTGAAAGCCGGGATAGACCTCTAAAAGAGTTTGAAGTGCCTGATCCTCATTGAAATGTTTCAGTAATCCCGCATCATCGAAGTTTAGATAAGCAAATTTTTTTTCATTAAGAAGTTGAAGGGCAAAAACCGATTTTCCGGCGCGCCTCGGGCCCGTAACCAATTTGATGAGAGGAGAATTCAATAAATCGCTCTCCTGTTCAAGTGTAAAGCGTTTTTGATACTGCTTTGACAACAACAGATCACGCTCTTCTTTTTGTTGTAAAACGATCGATTTGAGCATAAATAATATCCAAATGCACAAAAATAGGTTTTTTTGTGCAGTAAAACTATTTTATTGCACAATATCGGGTTTGATTACTTCAATCTCTTTTTG
>CAZSIK010000182.1:0-8896 GCA_964606515.1 uncultured Prolixibacteraceae bacterium | reverse complement strand
TGATCCACCTTTGGGCCCTAATGCACTACCCCAAACCCCAATTTCATACCAAATTGTGTTACCACTCCTTATATTCAACCGCCATCCATTGGTTGAACTAGTTGGAATAGGAAAAGTCCCAATCAAACTCTTTTCTATTACCTCATTTGAATTAAACCATAGTGAAACAGAAAAAATTTGCCCGTTATGTATTTCTCCATCTTTACCAAGAGAAATATAATCATTAACTCCATCAAAACTATACGCCTTCCCCTCGTTTCCAAATCTATCTGTGGTTAATATCGCATCTTTCACTGTTCCGTGGTTTCCATTTCCGCTTTCATCGTTGGCATTGCCGTTAAACGGCCAATACCCAACCAGCCCATCATTAAGGTTGGTTGTTCCGCATAAGGTAAATGTAACCTGTTGGCCATACCCTGTCCCTTCGCTATTGGTGGCGTAAGCCCTCACATAGTAGGTAAGTAACGGATCGAGTCGGGCAAGCTCACTCACCCAGGTGCCTGTGCCTGTGCCATTGTTGGTGTGGGTATCGGCAATGGTGGGGTTGCCGGTGTTGTTCCAGCATACGCCGCGGGCGGTAATCGGTAGGCCTCCGTCGCTGATCACTGTGCCTCCCGATGCTGCCGATGTGTCGGTGATCGAAGTAATTTCAGCTGTTTTTACGGTTGGCAAGTTGTATTTCTGTATCAAATCGCTGATACAACGAACACTCATACCAAAATCCATATCGTAATAATAACTGTTCCTGATAAAATCAGGGTTTTCATAATTCAGACCCCTCGACCAGGCACTATTGAATTCATTGGTGGTTGAACTCCACCAATAACCATTTTTACCAATATCATTGAATTCATGCTCTTCATACCGGTTTCCCCCTGGCAGACCAGAAAAACCGCTGCTGTTGTTTTTTGTCAGATCATTTCCTACCGATCCTTTGTTCAGTGAGGTTTTCCAAAAATGTTGAGACGCCATTGCTTTGGCTATTTTACTGCGGCCACCGCCAAATGTGCCATCATAATTATGGCCTTGATTGGCCAGATTGTTTTCCAGTGCATTCCATTCTTCATCGCTTGGCAGGTGCCAGCCATCGGGACATGCTTTCATGGCTGCCGGCCAGTTGTACAAAACGCCATATCTTTTGAACGATTCGGTATTCTTTGCATTGGCGACATCGGAGCCCTTAAAATCATATACATAATAAAACGGATCGGTGAAAGAACCCAAATCAGGCTTGCTCACACTGGGTAAATAAGCCAGGTTCTCGGCCATCCAGATTTGAGAATCAATTTGTACTATAGCATAATCACGCTTATCAAGGTCGCTGCATTGCAGAAAAAGGGCAGTTATGGTTTTGCTTTCCTTGCACCGATCGGTAATAACCGTTTTATAAATGCCCGAATAAAAAGTAAACTTCAATAAGTCGTTATGGTTATAATCCATTTCCACTTCACTTTCAACGCTCTTTAATCGGGGCGCTTCATCTGCCAGATTATTGGACTGGAGATAAGTTACTTCGGGAGAAGAACCCGCAGCCTTTTTAAAAAATATTTTAGATCTGTAATTGTGGCTTGGAGAAGAAACAGAAAGCATATACATTCCCTGCAAGAAACCGGAGATGAAATAGGCATGGTTTCCTGAGTTTAAATAATCGTCATGATTGAATGATTTGCCGGCCTGACACATCGAACAAGGCAATTTTAACCAAGCCAGGCTCAGCAGTTACAAATTCAATTTTTCCTGCATCCTCAATCGGGTTGGGGTAAATACGCAAATCATTATCCCCCTTATAATTAGTTGAAATTTTCTTGTTTCGTATGCCCACAAGATGTAGCGTGTTTTTGCCGTCGACTGTAAGGGAGGTGTTCTGTGAAATGTTTTCAACCCTCACGCTATCCACTACTGTGCTTGCTCCTTTTCCAGCAAATTGGATAAAATAGTCCTGGGCATGTACACACAATACTGTAAAAAAGACAATAAGGAATAAAATGGAAATTTTTCTGTTCATATACTTAGGTTTTAAATAGTTCATATTAAACAACTTCTAAAAAATAGATAAATACGAATATATCTATTTCAAAATATTGTATTACAATTAATTGTCAAATATAATTAAATTTCAATATCGAAAAATAAAGTGAATTAAAAAGTGGATGTTAGCCATACTATTTGCTTTGTACCGACCTTACATAAATAATAAACCCAAAAACGAAAAAGTAAAAGCAAAATCGTATTTTAGCAGTGAAAAACAATGAAAAATATGAATGAATTAGACATCAACCTTATGCATCCCCGCGACCAAATTGTCGTGGTCATCAGCCGAATTTACAACCGTGGCTTAACCACCACATCGGGGGGAAATATTTCAATAATGGACGAAAATGGCGACATGTGGGTTACCCCATCAGCCATCGACAAGGGTTCCCTTCGGGCCAGCGACATCATCCTGGTTAAAAAGGATGGAACCATCGTGGGCAAGCATAAGCCATCGTCGGAGTACCCCTTTCACAGGGCAATATACGAGATCCGTCCCGATATCAAAGCGGTTGTTCATGCCCACCCGCCTGCATTGGTAGCTTTTTCGATTGCGCATACCATTCCTGACACCAACGTGATCCCCCAGGCCAAACATGTTTGTGGCCCCATTGGCTATGCCCCGTATGCCCTACCCGGCAGCGACGACCTGGGCGACAGCATTGCCAAGGTATTCCGCGAAGGGTACAACGGTTGCATCATGGAAAACCATGGAACCGTAGTGGGCGGAACTGATCTTCGGGACGCTTTTCAGCGCTTCGAAACGCTCGAATTCAGCGGCCGGACCATCATCAACGGGAAAACCATTGGCCAGGTGAAATCGCTCACCGACGAACAGATCGATGAATTTGAAGCACAAATACCGCATCAACTCCCCGAAATGAAGGCTGTTGAACACCCATCCGACGAAAGGGAGATTCGCGAAGAGATTGTAAAAATCGTACGTCGTGCTTGCCAGCAGGGGATGATGATCAGTAGCTATGGTACGGTTTCAAGGCGCTGGCGGGGCAACGATTTTCTGATTACCCCCACCAACGTGATGCGCTGGGACATTACCCGTAACGATATTGTACAAATTAAAGACGGCCAGCGCGAACCGGGCAAACTGCCCAGCCGGGCCACCTGGCTGCACCAGGAGTTGTACCGGCGCAACCCGCACATCAATTCAATTATTTTAACACAATCGCCTTATTTGATGGCCTTTGGGGTTAGCGGTAAAAAATTCGATGTGCGCACCATTCCTGAAAGCTGGATTTTCCTACAGGATGTGCCCAATGTTCCGTTTGGATCGCATTTCAAAGACAACGACACCATACTGAACTTGATTTCCGACAAAGTACCGGCCGTTATTGTAGAAAACGATTCGGTAATTGTTACCGGCGATAAATTGCTGGGCACCTTCGACCGGCTCGAGGTAGCCGAGTTTAGCGCCATGTCGCTGACCATGGCAGCCCATATTGGAGAACTGGTACCCATTGGCAATAAAGAGGTTGAAGATTTACGCAAGAAATTTTTATCGTAAAAACGACAAAGAGGCTGTCTTAAAAGGTGCTCTGTGATCCCTCAGTGACTCTCTGTGACCTCTGTGGTTAAAAAAAACAACCACAGAGAGCACGGAGAAACACGGAGGAGCAATACTGATATAAATATCCTATTCCTTAGTGTTTAAGTGGTACTTTGCAACTTTTAATACAGCCTCTTTTTTATATTTATTTCGGGCAAATTTCTGAAAATTAACCATTCGAATTATTTTCTCAGAAAAATCAAATTTATCAGTATTACACCGATATGAACCCACACGAAGGCAAACCCCTTCTCCCGATACTCATCACCACGCTGTTTGCTTCGTTCATGAACCCTTTCATGATGTCGGCAATCAACATTGCCCTGCCCGACATACAAAAACAATTCGGTGCCAGTGCGTTTCAATTGGGATGGGTTACCAATGCCTTCCTGTTGGCCAATGCAATTGTACTGCTTCCGTTGAGCAAAGCCTCCGACCGCTGGGGCCGGGTCCTGTTTTTCCGACTTGGTCTGTATGCTTTCTTCCTGTTCACCCTATTGACAGCCCTGAGCCCCAATATTGAATTACTACTGATATTCAGAGCATTGCAAGGCATGGGGGCGGCGTTGATGCAGGTAACCGGGATGGCCATAATCACAGCTGCCTATCCCCCACAGAAAAGGGGGACTGCCCTGGGCCTGAACGTGGGTGCGGTATACACCGGGCTTTCAGTAGGGCCTTTGCTTGGAGGCCTGCTCACCCAAATTGGAGGGTGGCAAATGATCCTGTACGCAGTTTTACCCTTGGGATTGTTCACCATCATCCTAGCGCACAAGTATTTGCTTAACAAGCATGTAAAACCACAACACAACTCTTTCGATTTTAAGGGAAGTATTTTCCTCGCCCTGGCCCTCATCGGGATCATTTACGGGGGAGGGAAATTGCCCTCGCTCGCTGCCTGGATATTTTGGTTCTCAGGGATTATATTGTTAGCTGTCTTTTTGATATACGAGAACCGCATTCCACACCCAATATTGAATATCAAGATGATGCGGTCGAATCGTTTGTTCACCTATTCCGCCTTCGCCGCGCTCATCCATTACTCGGCAACCTTTGGGGTAAGTTTTCTGCTGAGCCTTTACCTTCAGATATCGAAAGGGTTAAGTCCACGTGAGGCCGGGATGGTATTGGTAGTGCAACCGTTGATCATGGTAGTCACGGCCCCACTGGCCGGGAAAATATCCGACAAAATCAGGCCTGGCTTGATTGCTTCAGCTGGAATGGTGCTGACCTTGATCGGGCTGGTTGGATTAACATTTCTAAAAACCAATACTGAAAACCTGATTATAATAGCGTTGCTTGCCTTCCTTGGATTGGGCTTTGGTTTTTTCTCGTCGCCCAACACCAACGCGATCATGGGCTCGGTCGAGAAGAAAGACTATGGGTTGGCATCGGGCATCACGGCCACCATGCGCATTTTCGGACAAACCTTCAGCATGATGCTGGTTTCAATTTTTATTTCCTTTCTTATTGGTCAACGGCAACTCTCGCCCGAAACCCTTCCCCACTTCATGACCACCATGAAATATTGTTTCCTGATTTTTTCATTTTTGTGTATTCCGGGAATTTGGCTATCCATTCGAAGAAGCAAGTAGGGGTATAAACCCATGTTGTTGTCATAGGTAGCGAATTGCTTGAGCAGTGGGCATAAGATTAGTGTAAACAACTGATTTTATGAATAAAAAAAAAAAGCTGATCAAGGTTCACGAATGGATCCTGAGTGCCCTTACGGCACGGAATGCTCTTCTGAAATTTTCAAAAAAAATTGTTTTTTTGAAAAAGTTGCAACCCTAAAAAAAAAGCATTGTCTGTAACTGTAGAATTTAAAAACCTTGGGAACAAGTACCGACATAAACCGGAAGTTAATTGAAGCGGCAAAAGAAGGCGACAACAGGGCACGGAAACAACTGTACGAGCTATACACCCGCGCCATGTTCAATGTATGTTTCAGGTTGATGAACAAGCGTGAAGATGCTGAAGATGTTCTTCAGGAAGCCTTTGTACAGGCTTTCACCAGGTTGGATAGCTTCCGGTACGAGTCGACATTCGGATCCTGGTTAAAAAGGATCGTGATCAACACCGCGATCAATGCTTTGAAGAAAAGGAAAGTTGATTTGAAATTATCTGACGACATGGGGAAGTACCGGCACCTGGCCGAGGATTCATTTGAAGAACACTTGCCACTTTCGGTAAACGATGTCCGCGAGGCACTTAAACAGCTCCCAGAAGGGGGAAGGGTTGTTTTCTCGCTATATTTGCTCGAAGGGTACGACCATCAGGAAATTGCTTCGATACTGGGGATTACCGAATCGACTTCAAAATCGCAGTTTATGCGTGCAAAAAGAAGAGTTTACGAAATATTAAAAGACAGGTATTATGAAACAGCTTGAAGAATTCATAAAAAACAACCGCGACAGCTTCGACGACGAACTGCCTTCAGGTGACTTATGGGAGAAGATAGAGGCGAAGCTGGAAAATAAAACTGTAAGGCCTTTAACCAGAATCAGGATCATTTCTGCTATAGCAGCCATGTTGGCAATTGCCCTGATAAGCGCCTTCCTGATCAACCACAGCCACCATCAGGGCATGAAGGTTACCAACAAACTCGATCCTGAGATGCAGGAACTTCTTGAAACCGAAGCCTATTATGCCAGCATGGTAAATGGGAAAATGAACGAAATCGAAAAATGCTATCACATTTATCCTGAATTGAAAACCGACATTGAAGCCGACTTACAACAACTCGACCTGATGTACCGCGAATTGCGGAACGACCTGAACGACAACTTTTACAATCGTGAAGTAATAGAAGCCATGATCCAAAATAACCGCGTACGCCTTGAAATGGTCGACCGGGTACTCAAGCAAATTAACTGCTAAAAGTGAAAGCCATGATCAACACAAATAAAAATATGCTGGTGGTGCTTACCCTGATCTTATTGTCGTGCACTTCTGCTGCCCTGGCACAATACACCGACAGCAAAGTAATTGCCAAGGGTTTTAAAACCAACAAGAACAGCATGGTTGAAATCACCAACCGTTACGGTGACATCAACCTCGAAACCTGGGAAAAAGACTCTATCACGGTTGAAATCAAGGTCAATGTTACCGAGAAGACCATGGGCAAACTCCACGACAAGCTGAGGACCATCAATTTTAACCTCACTCAATCGGGGCAATTCATCATCATCAACGCTTTCGTTGGCGGAGATAAAAACATCATCATCAATGAATTCAACCGTTTGAAAGAAAATATTGGTGTTGGCGACTCGAAAACTGAAATTCACATGCAGATAAAAATGCCAGCCAATCTGAACCTCAGGATCAACAATAAATATGGGAACATTTACCTGAACGATTTCCTTGGCGATGTCAACATCGAATTATCGAACGGCAAGTTAATTGCTCAGCACCTAAAAGGCTTTACCAACCTGAAAATTGGGTTCGGCGATGCCATGATCCAATCGGTCGACGGAGCAAATTTGGAAGTAAACTTTGGCAAGCTAAACCTCGAAAAAGGACATCGGGTCAGGATAAGTTCAAAAACCTCCGACATCACCATTACAGAAGTGAACCAGCTCAACCTGGGCAGCAGCCGCGACAGCTATCGGATCAGGATTGTCGACGAAATCGATGCCGTTGCCAACTGGACCGACTTCAACATTTCAGAACTGAACAAAAAAGGATCGTTCAGGATGAGTTATGGCTTGATAGCTGTTGAAAAAGTAATGCCCAAGATGGAACGACTGTACATTGATTCGCGCTCGACCAAAATAAGCCTTTTCACCGACTTCGAAAACGACCTTGTTTTCGACATCGTATCGAACAAAGAACTGAGGTTGCCCATGGAAACCCAAATCGATTCGAAGGAAGTACTGGACAACGAAGACAAAACAACAAGATACAGAGGCCGTACCGGTACGAATACAGGGAACCAGACCGACCCCACCCTGATTATTAAATCGCAATCGGGCGACATTAACATGATGAAACGATAATTATTCATTTTAATTTTTATAACCATGAAAACACAATTCACTCTTTTCTTAACCGCGTTGCTGCTCTCGACCATTATGAGCAGCTGTTTTACCGACATTGTTGTAGTAGGGAACAACGAAACAATCGACGAAGAACGAACCATTACCGATTTCAAGAGGGTATCGTCGATGGGCAGTTTCAACGTGTATTATGCCTATGCCAGTGCTCCTTCAGTTACCGTGAAAGCCGAATCGAACCTTCTTCCCTACATCGAAACCATCGTGGTAGGCAACGAGCTCAGGATTTCCAACTCCTTCAGCGTTAGCCTTCACCCACGCAACCCTATCGAAGTGTTCGTATATGGCCCTTATGTCGACCAGATTCATTTGTCGGGTTCGGGAATTATATCGACCGATACCATTGTGGGAGACGATCTTTCACTTAAGGTAAGTGGTTCGGGCGACATCGAAACCTATTTCATTGGCGATAATTTTGACGCCAAAATCTCAGGTTCGGGCAAAATGTTCCTCTTTACCGAATGCAACAATTCGAATATCGAAGTTTCAGGCTCAGGCAGGGTTAAGGTCGAAGGTGCTGCAATCAATTCCTTTTATCGCATTTCTGGCTCAGGAAAGGTCAGTGCCTATGATTTCCCTGTTGAAAATGCCACCGCCAACATTAGTGGAAGCGGGAGCCTCTACCTCAACGTAAGCGAAGAAATCGATGGCTTTATCAGCGGAAGCGGAAATATTTTCTACATTGGCAATCCCGATGTTAATTGCAGCATTTCGGGCTCAGGTAGGGTAATCAACCAGAACAGCAATTATAACTGATCTTTATCACAAGAGCAATGAGAACTGTATTGGTAATCTTCCTTCTCATCCTGGGAAACCTTGCTTTTTCCCAGGAGCGGGAAATGGCTTTCGGCTTGCGGATGGGCCACTCATCTGGTTTCTTTTTCGACATCGACAACAAAGACCTTTCGACCCTCCGTTTTCAAGTAAGCGACCGTAACGAAGGCCAACAATTCACGGTGTTGAAATATCAACGGATTTTCAAACACGAGAGACTCCCAGCCGACCTTTCTTTCTACTTCGGGTTTGGTGCACATGCCGGATACGTGAAATGGGATGCTAAGCGAAATCGCGACTACAACGATTATCATTACCGCGAATATGCAGCTCCTGTTTTAGGGCTCGATGGACTCATTGGCTTGTCGTACCACCTCGAAGGATTTCCGGTGGTGGTTTCCTTCGAAGCTAAACCTTACTTCGATATCTGGGGCCGGAATATTTTCAGCATGAACCCCTTCGATTTCGGGGT
>CAZSIK010000181.1:0-8909 GCA_964606515.1 uncultured Prolixibacteraceae bacterium | reverse complement strand
GGAGACGGGTTTTGTTCAGGTTTTTAAACTGGGTATCGATCTCATTTTTTACCTCTTTAATATATAGTTCTTCATCGTTGCTTTTGAATAACAGGTAATCGAGCAATTCTTTGTTCTCGGTTTTATAGCGGGCAAGCTTCAGGCAAATGGCTACCAGCCGGTCGGGTTCAACTTCCGACAATTCCTTTTTAAGTGATGAGATCGATTCAGGTTTCATCGTTACTTGTTTAATCCTTATTTAACTCTCCCCGATAGAGATAATAGGTTTTTACAGGCCATCCAAACCGTTTTATCTCCAGGGTATCAAGGGGTGAAATGGTGCCGAGCAGGGCCTCCATCTCTGGTCCGATGGGTTCACGGTCGTCGGCCAAGACCAGGACTGTATCGCATTTGAACAAAAATTCTTCGCGCCAATAGCTAAACTGATCCTTTTGCCGGTTCACCGAAAAAATGTCGTTACGATCGAGTTCGTACGATAGCATGGCGGCAGTCCGGTATTGCGTAGTGAAGATGGGGGTCTTTTGGTGTTGCTGTTGTTGCCTGACTACCTGACCAATCTGCTTCCATCCATATTGAAGTTCGGCATCGTGATCGCGATTTTTTTCAGAAAAGACTGAAAAAGAGATAATGGCCAGATGCACCACCATAATACAATTTAAAACTAAAGAAAATATAACAGAAGCTTTAAGTAGCGGATTGGTTTTATGCTGTGAAATAGCCAGGGGCAGGATAAACAGGTAGGCGGGCAAGGTCCAGTAATATAAGGTGTTTGAAAATATTGATATCACCAGGAAAAACAAGGTGGTAATCGAAAAAAGGGCCAGGGCAAATTTTCTGTAAAGTGGATCAACCAGGTTTTTGTTTTCCGTTAGAAGGCTTTTCACGATCAATATCCAAAGGAAAGGCGACAAGGTTATAAAACTGCCAAAAACTAAACCTGCAGTATTCCCCCGTTTGAAATTCAGGGTGCGGAATGGCTCCACGATTCTCGATTCAAGATTATAGGCAAAGGTCGAATTGCCGTGTTGAGCGTTCCAGATAAAAACCGGGGAGACGAGTACGACAACCATCAGGATGGCCAGATAGAAACGGAAGTCGAAGAAAAGCCGGTGCAAGGGTTTGTTGCAGATAATTACCCAAGCTATGGCCAAAGCCAGAAAGAGGGCATTGTATTTCGAAATGCCTGCCAGCCCAAGGCACAATGCCCCGATCAAAAGGTCTGAATTGCTTCCCTTTTCTCCTTTATAGCGGTCCGAGAGGAACAGTAGCCAATGGTAACCCGAAATCAGGCAGAGGGTCAGCATCAGATAATCGTTCCAGGCAAAGGTGGTGAAAAGAAAAAAAAGCGGAGCCGACAAAATGGTGCCGATCAACAATATGGGCGGGGTTCCGGGGAAAAAGCGTCGTCCGATTTTGTATAAATAGAAGGCAATTACCCCGGTCGAGATTAAAGCAGGCAGGCGAAGTACCAGTAGCGATTTACCCAACAGTGCAGACAATAAGCCCTGTACCCAGGCTTGCAAGCCCGGGTGGTCGTGGTACGACCATTGGAGGTGCTGGCCCCAGGTCCAGTAATAGGCCTCGTCGGGATTGGGATTGGCTGTGAGGGAATAAACCAGCTTTATTACGATCAGGATTATAATTGAAGGAAGAAAAAATTTTCTTACAGGCGATTCTTTTAATGAGTTCATAAATAATTGCTTTTTATTCGCTGATAAGTTTGGGAATTTTGCCCATCCCTTGTTCAAAACTCTTCCAAAGGGGGTCGTTGGGAACTTCTGCTGTAATTTTGATTTGTTCCTTACTTACCGGGTGCTCAAATTCAATATACCGGGCATGAAGGTGAATTCCTCCACCCGGGTTTGAACGCGGGAAGCCATATTTCATATCGCCTTTGATGTGGCAACCAATGGCAGCCAACTGGGCCCTGATTTGGTGATGTCGGCCTGTGTTCAGGATAATCTCGAGCAAATGATACCTGTCGCTGCTCATCAAAAACCGGTATGTTAACAGTGCTTCTTTGCCATTTTCTTTTTCAGTATCGCAGGCATACGATTTGTTTTGCTTATTGTTCCGCACAATCCAATGTTTCAGGGTCGCTTCATCAGGCACAGGCTTCTTGTCGACAACTGCCCAATACTTTTTAACCACCTGATCCTTTTCAAGGAACATCCGGTTGAGGCGCTCAAGGGCCTTGCCTGTTCTGGCAAAAAGAACCACTCCGCTGGTAGGCCGGTCTATCCGGTGGGTAACCCCAAGAAACACATTGCCCGGTTTCTTGTATTTTTCTTTCAGATAGGCTTTAAGCTCCTCGCTCATCGGGGTGTCGCCGGTCTTATCGCCTTGAACGATCTCAGAACACGCTTTATTCACCGCGAGAATATGGTTGTCTTCAAACAGGATGTTCATCTTATTTCTTTTAAAAGCAAAGTTAATTTAAATCGAATTCCTTTAGTACCCAAACGTTCCTTTTCGGCCCATCGGATCTTAAAAGCAGGAAGCAGATTATTTGAATACCCTCTGCTTATAGGACTGGTTAGGGCATCGCGCAGTTTTATTAATTTATCTACCTTCAATCCGAATACATACACCCCAAAAGGAAGTGAGATGTGTAATTTTACAAAAATGATACAACCATAAAAAGAAGTACAATGTTGAAACCAAACAATTTCTGCCAGAGTTCGTTTGATTATCTTGTTGTTATTGAAGAAGATATCCAGTTTTTTCAAGGGCGGGAGCCAAATTTTACCACCAAGTACCGTTCACGAAAAAACAATAAGAAACAACGAATATTGAATCCATTCAACCTTCCTCCTTTTTTCTCGTTTGTTGCAATTGTTTTCTTGTTTTTATTACAAACTGCATGTACCGAAAAAATGGAACTCACTTCTCCTGACGAAAAAATTATTGTGAAATGTTGGGTCAACGATGACAAGCAAATTCTGTATCAGGTAAACAACGGTGAAGAAATAGTTGTTTTGCCCTCCCGCCTGGGCCTCATCATGAAAGATCAGGATTACGCCACTGAAATGAAAATGGCCTCGGTTTCCGCGATCAGTAAAATCGACGAATCCTTTGACCTGATTCATGGCAAACAAAGGCACATTCAGTATAAGGCAAACCAGAAGTCCATCTTGTTCCTGAACAAAGAGGGCAAAAAGATGGAAATCATCTTCAGGGCTTCCAACGACGGGATTGCCTTCCGTTATCATTTCCCCGAATCATCAGACGATAAGAAGCAGATCGTTTCCGAGATATCGTCTTTTACCTTCAAACCCGATTCAAAAGCATGGCTGCAACCCATGTCCAAATCAAAAACAGGTTGGTGCGAAACCAATCCCTCATACGAAGAACATTATTTAAATGAAATTCCGGTGGGAACTCTTTCTCCTATTGGTGAAGGTTGGGTTTTCCCTGCCTTGTTCCGTAGCGGCGACACTTGGGTGTTGATCACTGAATCGGCTTTGGACAGAAATTATTGTGGTGCGCGCCTGATCAACCACACACCCGAAGGGGAATACCGGATTGGCTTTCCTGAAGAATCGGAAACATGGCCCGGGATGGAAGTTTATCCCACATCAACCCTGCCATGGCTGAGCCCCTGGAGGGTAATCGCATTGGGCTCCCTGGCTACAATTGCCGAATCGAACCTTGAAACGGCTTTGGCTGAACCAGCCATCGAAGGCGATTTCTCGTGGGTAAAACCCGGTAAAGCCTCATGGAGTTGGGTGTTGATGAAAGACGACAACACCATTTTTACCGTACAGAAAGATTTTATTGATTATGCAGCCCAAATGAATTGGAACTATTGTTTGATCGATGCCGATTGGGACCGCAAAATTGGATACGAAAAAATTGCAGAATTGGCGAAATACGCTGCCGAAAAGGAGGTGGGCCTGTTGCTGTGGTATAATTCATCAGGCTCATGGAATTCAACGATATATTCGCCCAAAAGCAAATTATTGACTCATGAAGAAAGAAAGGCTGAATTTAAGAAAATTGCCGCGATGGGCATCAAGGGGATTAAGGTCGATTTCTTCGGAGGAGATGGACAATCGATGATACGGTATTATCACGAATTGATGACCGATGCTGCCCATGCAGGTCTGATGATCAATTTCCACGGTTGTACCTATCCCAGGAGCTGGCACCGTACTTATCCCAACCTGGTGACCATGGAATCGATCAAGGGTATGGAGTTTATTACTTTTGAACAAGCCAATGCTGACGCTGCACCAAGACATTGTGCTACACTGTGTTTTACAAGAAATGTTTTTTCTCCGATGGATTTCACGCCAATGGCCCTTCATTCAATACCCCATATCGAACGGCGTACAAGCAATGTTTTTGAATTGGCTACGGCGGTACTTTTTCTGTCAGGAATCCAGCATTATGCCGAAACTCCTGTAGGAATGGCTACAGTTCCTGATGAAATACAAAAAATGATCACTGAATTTCCTTCGGTGTATGACGAATCCAGGCTCATCGACGGTTATCCCGGAAAGTTTACCGTGATGGCCCGCCGTTCAGGCAATACCTGGTATGTTGCCGGGATTAACGCTAAAGATAAAGAGCTCTCCTTGTTAATGGACCTCTCCTTTCTTCATGCCGACAAAGGATTGAAAGTAACTGAAGGAAGCGATGCTTATTCGTTTAATTGTCAGGAAATCGAAATTGAAGATAAAATGAATGTGGAAGTTAATATGAAAGCAAAAGGTGGGTTTTTATTAATAGTTAATTTAAAAGGTTAAATTCAATTCATTTACAAAGACTGCAAGATAAGCAGTCTTTGTTTTTTACTCCCCATAGATGGTCGCTACAATTCTTCGCTTTCCCCCCTGTTTCCTGAATTCACAAAGATAAATACCCTGCCAGGTTCCCAGCAGCATGCGATGTTCGGAAATCGGCAAGGTCAAACTGGCCCCGAAAAGCGACGATTTGATATGGGCAGGCATATCATCAGCTCCTTCCATTACATGGGTATACACAGTATGGTTTTCGGGTATAAGTAAGTTGCTGAAATTTTCAAGATCGTCGCGCACATCGGGATCGGCATTTTCGTTCAACGATAACGCTGCCGAAGTGTGCAACAGGAATAAATGAACCATGCCAAACCGTGGTAGGGGGCCTAAAGCTTCAATAATATTGTGGGTAATCAAATGAAAACCCTTCATGAAAGAGGGTAGGGTGATGATTTTTTGCTGGATCATACCGCTTATTTTTTATACCACGAAGCATACATGGCATAGCTTTGGGCAATCCGTTCAACTTCTCCCTGAAGCAATTCGGGGCTGATGCTCTTTATTTTCTTTGCCGGTGAACCTGCAAATACACTTCCCGATTCAACACGGGTACCTTTGGTTACTACTGCGCCGGCTGCAATGATGCTGTTGCTTTCGACCACAGCATCGTCGAGCACTACTGCATTCATCCCAACCAACACATGGTCGTGAAGGGTGCAACCATGAATAATAGCCCCATGAGCAATGGAAACGTTGTTGCCGATTCGAGTGGCCGATTTCTTATAAGTGCCATGTATTACTGCACAATCCTGCACATTTACATTGTCTCCCATCTTGATGGAGTTTACATCGCCCCTGAGGACGGCGCCAAACCAAATGCTACAACCACTTCCCATTTCAACAGCTCCAACAACTACCGCATTTTCAGCAATGAAACAGTCTTCTCCAATTTGTGGGCTAATCCCATTAAGCGTAATGATGTGTGCCATTTTTTGTTTTCTGTTTTTTCGATAACAAAGATGGACACTGTTTTGTTAAAAATCTCAATTTGTATGAATTCAAAGTTAAGAATAGGAAAAATTTAAAAAAGCAGTACGTTGGAAGTTGGATATTCATCGTTCGTGTTTACTTTTGTTAGAATAAAAACCTAACAAAAGTCATGTTTTTATTATGACTTTTCTATTTTTACAGGGAAATTGAAGAATCTATTTTCGCAATAAATACAATATGTTTTTATGACTAAGGATACAAAAGTTATTGAACTGGAAGAAGTAGCCATCCGATTCTCGGGCGATTCGGGCGATGGGATGCAACTTACAGGCACCTTGTTCTCCGATGCTACTGCCCTGGCAGGGAACGATATTTCTACCTTTCCTGATTTTCCTTCCGAAATCAGGGCGCCACAGGGTACTGTTGGCGGAGTATCTGGTTTCCAAGTCCATTTTGGAAAAAGCATCAATACACCAGGAGATAAAGCCCATGTACTGGTTGCAATGAATCCGGCCGCAATTAAGGCCAATGCTAATTTCCTGATGCCGGGGGCCACCATCATTTACGATTCCGATTCGTTCACCGAACGCTATTTCGAAAAAGCAAAGTTCAAAACCCACGATCCTTTTACCGAACTTAAACTCGACGACTATTTCAAGATTGCAGTTCCAATCACCTCGCTTACCAAAGAGGCTTTGGTCGATCGGGAAATGGACCCGAAATCGGTGCTGCGAAGCAAAAATATGTTCGCATTGGGTTTGGTGATCTGGATTTTTAATCGCCCGATCGAATTGATTGAAGATGCCCTTAAAGAGAAATTTGGAAGGAAACAAGATATCTTAAACTCCAACATTAGTGTTTTACATGCTGGATACAATTACGGCATGAACCTGCAACATTCTACTCCGCAATATCTTGTGCCTTCTGCTGAAATCGAAAAAGGAACCTATCGCACCATAAACGGGAACCATGCAGCTGCCTGGGGCTTGCTGGCTGCTTCCGAAAAAGCAAATATCCCGCTGTTCCTTGGATCTTACCCTATTACCCCAGCCACCGATATCCTTCAGGCCTTAGCCGAAAGAAAAGATCTTGGGGTTAAAACCTTTCAGGCCGAAGACGAAATTGCCGGAATTTGTACGGCAATCGGAGCTTCTTACGCAGGAAACCTGGGGGTAACTTCTACTTCAGGACCTGGTTTGGCCTTGAAATCTGAAGCAATCGGTTTGGCCGTTATGGCCGAATTGCCCTTGGTGGTGATCGATGTGCAACGGGGTGGCCCCTCTACTGGTTTGCCCACCAAGACAGAACAGAGCGATTTAATGCAAGCTTTGTGGGGAAGGAATGGCGAAAGTCCAGTAGTAGTCATGGCTGCAAGTACCCCCAGCGATTGCTTTAATTATGCCTTCATGGCCGCAAAAATTGCCCTGGAACGCATGACTCCGGTAATCCTGCTGACCGATGGTTTCCTGGGAAATGGAAGCGAGCCCTGGAAAATTCCATCTGTATCCGACTTGCCTTCAATTAAGATTAACCGTCCAACCAATCCTGCAGATTTTAAACCCTATCGACGCAACGAGAAAACCGGTGTACGTGATTGGGCCGTTCCCGGGATGGAGGGATTCGAACACCGCATTGGAGGACTCGAAAAAGACGAGATGGGAACGGTAAGCCATGATCCCAAAAATCATCATGCGATGTGTGTTGCCCGTGCTCAAAAAGTTGCTCGCTGTGTCGACCTTGTACCCGATCTGGAACTGTTTGGCGAAAACTCGGGTGAGGTACTAATTGTGGGATGGGGCGGAACTTATGGACACTTGGTTAGTGCAACCCGCGACTTACTTAAAGAAGGGAAAAAGGTGGCCCACGCCCATTTTAATTACATCAATCCGCTGCCAGCCAATGTCGAAGAAGTATTTTCGCGTTTTAAGAAAATACTGGTCTGTGAATTGAACCTGGGGCAGTTTGCTGCTTATTTGCGCGATAAACACCCGCGATTCAAGTACAATCAGTTGAATAAAGTGCAGGGGTTGCCTTTTCAGGTCGAAGAAATTGTAAATAATGTTAATTCATTGCTGGAGGAAAAATAAATGAATGAATTTCAATATACGCCAAAAGATTTCAAAAGTTCAAGCGAAGTACGTTGGTGTCCTGGTTGTGGCGACCATGCCGTGCTGAACGCGATTCAACGGACCATGGCCGAACTGGGCAAAAACAAAGCCGATTATGCTGTTATTTCTGGAATTGGCTGCTCTTCAAGGTTTCCTTATTATATGAATACTTTTGGTTTTCATACCATTCATGGAAGGGCCTCAGCAGTAGCCTCAGGGGTAAAATGTGCCAATCCTAAACTGGATGTATGGCAAATTACTGGCGATGGAGATGCCCTCGCGATTGGTGGAAATCATTTTATCCACCTGGTCAGACGGAATATTGATATTAAAGTCATCTTGTTTAATAATAAGATTTACGGACTCACCAAAGGGCAATATTCACCTACTTCTGATCGAAATTTTGTTACAAAAACATCGCCATTTGGAACCATCGAAGACCCTTTCTCTCCGGGTATGTTGGTAATCGGGGCAAGAGGGAATTTCTTTGCCCGAACCATCGATGGGAATATGAAGATGAGCCAGGAGGTATTCACCGAAGCGGCCCGACATCAAGGCACGGCCGTGGTCGAAGTATTACAGAATTGCGTCATTTTCAATAGTGGCATTCACGAGGAAATAACCAAGCATCCTGATCGCGATAATCGCCAAATCTATTTGAAACATGGTGAAAAAATGTTGTACGGTAAAGAGAATGATAGAGGTCTTGTTCTTGAAAATGGACGACTTAAGTCAGTGATAATTGGAGAAAACGGTTATACTCTTAACGATATCCTTGTTCACGATGCTAAAGATCCAGAAATATTCATGCACTCGGCACTGGTTAATATGCAATGGCCCGAATTACCTGTTGCTTTTGGGGTGATACGGTCTGTTGAAGGTCTTGTATACGATCAGGTAATGCAAGAACAGATTGAGGAAATTGGAAAGAAAAGAAAAATATCCTGTGTCGACGAGTTATTGAAAAGCGGGAATGTTTGGGACGTAAAATGAAATTATTTTTCTATTATTTAATTTATTGGTATAGGCGTTTAGGCCGCCCATGTTAATTATCAGATTGTAAGCGAAT
>CAZSIK010000180.1:3482-8911 GCA_964606515.1 uncultured Prolixibacteraceae bacterium | reverse complement strand
GCGTTTGCTTCGCCCTGGTACCATAAAAATCCACGAACTGCAAAATTGATGTAAGGTGCAATCATCCCGTTATACAATCCGTTAGGGCTGTTTTGTGCCGACACAGGAAATACCATCGGCTTATTTCCCTCCCTGAACCGGCGTTGATTTACCTGCCCCACCTTGTATTGCCATTCGCCTTTAAGGTCGATGGTATCGCCTGCGGCAAGTACAAAATAGGGTTTATCGGGCACGAACCCGCCTTTTTCGCCACTGTTTGTAACGCGCACTACCAATAGGTTTTTTCCAGGTTTTAACACTCCCGGACTAATTTTATACACCCGCTGGGGAAATTCGTAAGTGGTATTTCCTACTTTTTGCCCATTAATATAGAACTCATCGGCATTTACAATTCGTCCTAATTTAACCACTGCTTCAACACCGGTCATTGTGGCGGGCACCTCAATTTCCCGACGGTACCAAACAATGCCATCCAGGTTACGTATCCCCTGGTCTTCCCAGTACCCGGGAATGTTGATCTTTTTCCAATTTACAGGCTGGAAGTTGGTATCAAACCACTTCAGCGAATCTTCCATCCCTTTATCGATGGATTTTTGCCGCCCCCCACTTTCACTCATTGATTGAACTGCCTGGCGGGCAAGCCCGTTCACATAGGCCGTATCTTTATTTTGTTTTATTTTTTCGAGAATTTCAGGAAACTCCCTGAAACCCTTTTCGCTGATCCAGGCTTCGATTGGCGTACCCCCAACACAGGTATTGATGATCCCCATGGGAACTTTGTACTGTTCGTATAATTTTAATGCGAAGAAATAGCCAATCACGGTAAAATCGAGCACAGTACGCGGATCGGCAGCAATCCATTTCTGACCGGGGATATCTTCGATCGGGCCAGATATCACTGCTTTTGTGGGTACAAAAAATTGCCTGATTTCAGGAAAATTGGCCTCTGCAATTTCTTTTGCATACCGTTCGGCATGGCGGCCCAGGTAGTGGGTCATGTTCGACTGCCCCGAGCAAACCCAAACGTCGCCAATAAGGATATCATTCAATATTATTTTGTTGCTCCCTTTGATTTCCATAGTGTAAGGACCTCCGGCCTCCATCGGGGCCAGTTTCACCATCCATTTTCCATCGTTACCAGTTGTACTTGAATAACTTTTGCCGGCAAAGCGAACGCTTACCTTTTCTCCTTTACTGGCCCATCCCCAAACTTTTATCGTTTCCCCGCGCTGCAGTACCATTCCGTTACCCACGATGGCAGGAAGGGAAACCACGGCCCAGCATGGAATGAAAATCACAACCAAGAATAGGAGTATTAAATTGAATTTTAGACTTATTAGCTTCATTTTGATTTACTCTATTACATCACTGATGTGAAAATAGTCGAAATCGGCGTAACCACCAGTTGCATTGGTTGCATAATTAAACAAACCAAAGCGGTAGCCCATGAAGTGTTCCATGAGGGTGTATTCCATTTTTAACTGGTTGCCAATGGATTTCCATGTTTTTCCGTCGAGGCTGTAGAAAAATTCAGCAATATCGATTCTGTTTCTGAAATCGCATTCAATTTTAAGGTAAACCGAATTTTGTTCCAGCGGGATGCTTTCAATTTCAGTGGGCACATCGGTTTTGTTGCTCACCATAAATACGAATTTCTTGTCTTTTACCACTTTCACTCCAACCTGTCCGAATTTGCGTTGAAAAGCTGTCAGACCAGCGAAATCGCCTTCATTCAGGTTCGTTGCATCGAGCAGGGTTGCTCCGGCACAAACCGGTCCAATGGTACGTTGTGTCAAGGTGTTGCGCGACTTGAGGAAGAGGCTGTCGATGCGCCCGGTTTTCAAACGAAGGAAGCCCTTGCGTTCGCTAAGCGACCATAAGTTGTTGTCGGGATTGTGGTTCCATTGCCAAACCAGCGGTAAAGCCGGTTCACCTTCTTTGCGGTCGAATTCATCACTGGCCACAATGCCTGGGATTAATCCTTTACTGGCAGGCAAATCGAGGGTTTCGGGCACCTTGCCTTCCACACCCAATACAGGCCAACCGTCTTTCCAGGTAACCGGCACCAGATAGGGAATGCGCCCAACCGAGCCATTGTCGCGGAAGAGGTAGGCAAACCAACGACCATCGGGGGTATCGATTAAACCTCCCTGCGCAACGCCCTTATCCTGCAAACCAACTTTGCCTTCCCATGGACCTTTGATGTTGTCGGCCCGGTGAATTACAACCGTACGCATGCCCCCATGAGGCCAGCAAATGGTAAAGAGGTAATATTTATTGTTTACCTTAAAAAGTTGTGATCCCTCGCCAAGACCCACATTTTTTCCTGCTGGCGCATTGGCATCTTCAATAAGAACCTTTTCTGTACCTTCCTTTATCCCGGAAAGGTCATCCTTTAATTCTGCAATCATCAGTTTACGAACACTCCAGATGATGTAGATTTTCCCATCGTCATCGAAAAATAGGGTGTGATCGTGGTATTGAGCATCGAGTATACTTAATTTCCAGGGTCCTTTTTCAATATCCGGGCTTGAATAGATGTACGTTTTGTGGGTAGTTCCTGAGAATGTGGACACATAGTATTTACTATTATAATACCGGATACAACTAGCCCAGGTTCCATGACCATATTCGCTCTTACCGTTTATTAAGTTGGTTTCATCTATGTCGGCAAGGGTATTATACGCATAGTTAACCAATTCCCAGTTCACCAAATCTTTCGATTTCATAACGGGAACCCCGGGATTCATGTGCATGGTGGTGCTGCTCATGTAATAAGTATCTCCCACTCGAATCATCGACATATCGGGTACATCGGCCCAAATGATCGGATTTTGGGCCGTTTTGGCCTGAGCATGAAGTTCAGTGTTAAACACCATGATTAACGCTGTTATTATCAATATGAATGACTGTTTCATTTGTATCGATTTTAATATGTTATTCTGTAACAAACACTACTTTGTATGTTTTCACAACCCCATTATAATCGCATTTAACCAAAGCTGTCCCAGTGATTGACGAGGCTTGTTCGATGGAAACTTTTACTGTTTTATCGCTGGCCGATGCGGCAACAACCGGGATTTGGGCTGAACCAGAAGGAAGTTTAACGATAGCCTCATACAAATCGTACCCTGTAATGCCGTTGGCATTGGTTGAACGTACAGGATCAGAAGGCACCTCAATTGCTCTGCCATTAACAGAAATTGCTACTGTTGGCGTTATCGGGCGTTCAATTGTTTTTTTAGCAGAACTGAAACCCAACCCCATGAAATCGAAAAGCACTTCCTGGTCCTCCCCATCGGCAATAAGAAAAATTGCGTGCTTTTGATCCAAACCTTCAACATATTGGGCCACGTCAATTGCAAATTTTGTAATTTCTTGCGTTGAATTGGCAGGAACAACAATTTCACCGATCTTTTTCCCTTTCCATACGGTATTGTCCAAAGGTCCATCCAACCAAACATTCACCTTAAACGCCTTTGCAGTTTTGGGAGTAAGGAAAAGGTTGAATGCCGTTTTGTTTCCTTTTTTGGCTCCTTCGAAAGTTTTCAGGCCTTTGGTGTCTTTGTCAAGTCCGGCAAAACCAAAATATTTGAAACCAACAATGCTACCGTTTTGCATGTTTGCAATGGGCATGTGGTTGTCCCAGATGTCCCATGAATCTTGCTGGAGCCGGGTGTCGGACAGGTAGCAGGCATAACCGGCTGAATAATATTGAAACGGGTCGAGACCATAAATGTGAAAGCCTTCGGAAGTTACTTCAGCCCCTTTGTATTCGTTGCCCTTACTGTCGCGAACGGTCATGATATGGTTTTCGGAATAAGGATCAAACGCGCAGATCACAACTTGCCCACCCTGAGCCACCGGTTTTTCATCGGCTTGTATGGTGATGGGTGCCACCATGGCCTGACGCGCAAAGCCGAAACCTCGGGGCGGCCTGTGATAAAACACGTACCATTGTCCGTTGATCATCTCGATGCTGCCATGCGTATTATGCCCTGCGTTGCTGGTCTCGATCTGAGAGCCATCGTGATTCAACACCGGGGCACGGGAATCGACCAGAACTCCCCCACTCTTCCAAGGGCCCAGGGGCGAGTCGGCAAAGGCATAACGCAAAGTCGAGTTGGAACTGCCCACACCGTATTCGGGGCCCGAATAGCCACTGAAAACAGTTACGTATTTATTCCCTACTTTCCGGATCGATGAAGCTTCAAAAAAATTGAAGGTACCCAAATCCTGATCAGGATATACATTAGGATACACCGTGCCTTGCGGATCGCGGATCACGCCATAACGGGCACTGGCAGGAAGCAGGTAGTTAATAATTTCGGTACCGGGACGCAAGGAATACAGGGTATTCTGATCCAACTGTGCCGCCATCGACCGTTGGAATCCCCAAAACCCGTAGGCCCTGAAACCAATTTCAAAATCAGGGTCATTGGCATCGGTAACATATTCAATATATACAGCAGGGTCGAAACCCAAGATGCTTCCGGGCACAGTCCGGGTCCCGTCCTCGTTAAGGTTGATGGGAGTGAAAGGGCCATCGGGACGATTTCCTTTGCATACCATGGCTTCACGTGCGCGACCACGGCTATGCGGAAACAGGTAGTAGTCTTTGGTACCGTCTTTCCGTTTCACCTCAACCAGGTCGGGAGCATACATTACATCCCACTGTCCCTCGATGGGGTAAGTAAAAATTGGGCCTTCGTCGCGCCATTCCGACAAGTTTTCAACCGGGGCCGACCACATCCGGATGTCGGGACCACAATAGCTAGTAAACCTCATATCGTGTGATCCGATAATGTAAGCACGGAATTTTCCAGGATTGTCGGGATCTTCAAATACACGGGGTTCTCCATCGGGTAGATGCTCCCATAAAGGAAGATAGGGATTACCGGCTCCACGATGGATGAATTTGGTAGTCGACTGAGTATTATTTTGTGAATGGTTAGAAATTGTAGTTTCTGCAAGAGAAAACATGGGGGCAGAGATCACTAACCAAAATAGCAGAAATCTGCTTCTTATAATAAATTCTACTTTTTTCATAAGGGAAACAATACATTTAGATTAATTTATCTATTTACAGCAATTTATATACTCCTATAATAACATAGGCTTCTTCGCCTGACTTGATTTCAGGAACCTTCAACGTACCAATAAAAATGGCATGGTTCAGGTAATCGTAAGGGCTATCAGTGGGGGCTTCCAAATCGAGAACCGACCGGCAATAAAATTCTTTTTCTTGCTTTCCCACATGAATCAAAGCATTGTTAACTACCTGAATCACATGCCCATCATCGGTTTTTAAAAGATAGCGTGCATACAATTCCGTATCGCCATCGGGCCGAACCAGTTGCCAATCTTCTCCTCCCGGCAACACTTCACCATTGATTTTGGGACCACTGAATGTTCCTCCAGTAATGGGG
>CAZSIK010000180.1:0-3472 GCA_964606515.1 uncultured Prolixibacteraceae bacterium | reverse complement strand
ATTTTTACCCTGGCTTCCCAAATAAATTCGGTCTTGAAATCCTTATAAAGATTTGCGTTCTGGATAGAATCGTCATACTGAGCTTTCAATACTTGTGTATTAAAAACCAAAAACGAGATACAAAAAAATAAGCATACCAGAATAGTATTCAACCTCATTGTGTTATTTAATTGGGGTGATTTGAAATAATCCAGAGGCATGCATCGGCAACTCACGGCTAAAACTTCCACTGAAAGTTCCCAAATCTTTATGGCTCCACAGGTCGCGTACCATGGCTTTGCCTTTTATACCAATAGCTTCGAAGTTGGCAGTAACTTCTGCCTGATCGGGCAGTTCGAGGGTTCCTTTATCGACCAGCACACCAAATACAGCCGAGCCGCGTTCTTGCGTAACAACCCCTTTGCTTGTAAATGTTTCATAGCCTTCGGGCAGGTCGAAGATGATCACCGATTCGCCATGGGTCCCTATTCCATTCTCCTCCTGACCGTTCACCATCAGAGGGCGGTTGTCGCAAGTGCGGTTCACCCTGGTTTCGCCCCACCCGGCTGTGGCGGTGAGCCATTTCAGGTCGGTCAGTTTCAACTCGCCTTTTGGCCCGTGTAATGTGGGTTCTACCCAGGCCACATGGTCCCAGGAATTTCCGTTTGTACCTTCTTTTACAAAAAGCACCAGTTTTTTGCCATCTTTAAGCGAAACCGAAATTTCCTGCGAACTGCCTGCCCCGGCAATCACCGGGCTAGCATAGTTGGCGTTCGAAAAATCGATGTTGTCGCCCTTGCTTTGGGCATTGAATAAAGCCACATATTTATCGTTGCCCCCGGGAACGTCGGCGGCCCAGACAATCAGGTTTTTATTGTTGAAAAGCTGACGGTTATTTGTACTTTCCTGGTTTACTTTCAGCATTTCGGGATTGGTGATCAGTTCTTTGGTCAGATCGTCGAGCCTGGTCATGTCGCCACCAAAAATCAAGGGTGAACGACCAATGGCCCAGAGAGTCATGAGGGTGTATTGCTCATCACGGGTAAATTTGGTAGGCCGGTTGAAATCGATAATGCCCAGGGGCAGCATATCGGCATCGGGAAAATGGCCAGGGCCACGAAACGGGGTCCACGAATCAAGTCTTTCAAACATGGCATGGAGCAATCCCCATTGATCCCAGAAATCGTCGGTAATGCGCCACATGTTGGCGTGGGTCATCACGTGTTCACCAGCTGAAACGGGTGTGGCACCGGGTGATAAGCTCAACACGATTGACCGGCCGGTTTTGTCGATTGCCTTTCGTAAGGCTTCAATTTCAGCTTGCTGTACCTTATCATAGGGTCGTGAAATGTCGTCGCATTTAATGAAGTCAACGCCCCAATCAGCATACATCTGCACAATGGAATTGTAATAGGCCTGACCATCGGGTTTGGTGGCATCAACGCCGTACATATCGGGGTTCCAGGGACAAGTAGAACTTTTAATGGCGATATCTTGTGCCTTGACGCTGGTTCCGAATATCGGAAGGTTTTGCTCCACAGCCTGTTTAGGAATTCCCCTCATGATGTGAATGCCAAATTTCAAACCTTTTGAATGCACGTAATCGGCAAGGGGTTTAAAGCCTTTTCCATCGGCTGCCGAGGGGAATTTTTTAAGGCCGGGGGTAAGCCTGCCATACCCGTCCATGGTAAGGCTTGCCTTGGGGTTATAGGCATGGGTTTTCGACTCAGGTTCGTACCATTGAATATCAACCGTGAGGTAAACATAGCCACTGGGCAACAGATTTGCAGCCATGGCATCGGCCTGTTCTTTTATTTGTTGTTCGGTTACCGTGGTGCCAAAAATATCCCAACTGTTCCAACCTAAGGGAGGTTTCTGAGCAAATTGCCAGTAACTTGGGTTACCCTGGGCCTGAAGCCCATAAAAAGCTGTGATACAACACAGTACAAAAACTGCAATTTTTTTCATCTTTTATAAAGTTTGTCAAATTAGTAAAGCTTAAAAATACTGTTTCTTTGGATGCGCTGTATTTCCCAGGTTCCATTGATTGCGCCTTACCCTTTTTTAAACTACTTCAGGCGTAAAAATACAAGTGAAGAAGCAAACCAACTTATAAAATTGAGTATAGGTTTAGCAATAATAGATAATGAAGTGAATGAAATCTAAACCGGCCACGATAGAAGGCAGTAAAAAGCACTACAGTATTATGGCTGGAATTCAGGAATTTCGATTAAACGCACTATTCGCTGTTAGTTTCGTTCACAGATACTTACATAAATCTGTTATAAGGAGAGTTCACTCAAAATAAAATTGAGCATAATGCGAATATGGCAGGAAGTAGAGATTCCTCATTTCGCTGCGCTCCATTCAGAATGACACCATCTTCAGAAGGGTTGGGGGGTAAGGTAAGGCGGCAAAGCTGCCTTACCTTACCCTTATTACCTTTGCCGCCTGTCATCCCGAACGCAGTGAGGGACCTGTTTTTTCGCTATATGGCACATTTACGGACAAATAAATAAATCTGACATTGGTAACGTAGTGAGGGATCTGTCTTTCGCTATACAGTTCATTTACTGACTAATAATAAAATACATCAATAGTAGATGTATTGTTCTGAATTGTTTTTTCTTATTGGATACCCATCTGAATTATACTCATAAGAATTTTGAGTTACATTCACGGTATCGATTGATTGATCAACTTCAAAATGAATCGTATAGGTTTCCTTGAGAATATTATTAGTATTGGTATATCGACCGGGTATCATTAACGTACCAAATCCTTTATACGGATTGTGCTTGTGATCCAATTCGTATTCAGTGGTAGTTTGAAGTTCGGGCACTCCATTGGCTAAAATCCAATAATGAAGTCGTTTTATTACATTGCCGTTACCGTCGTAGGTAAAATCAATATATCCGGTGCATTCGTTATCACGATAAAAGGATTGACGATCGATTCTATTTTTTGCATCATACCGGTATTCATAAATTCCCAAATCATTCTCCGATTTTATGATTCTGCTTTCAGTGTCATGAAAATAGATTTGGGTACTGTTTTTTTCGGTATTGCCTGGATTCACCCATTCTTTGCGATTCATGGCAGAATCAAGAATAATGCTTGAGCTGCTAAACATTCCTGGGTCAAGATAGTAATCGGAAGAAATCAACTTGCCATTTTGATAATTGTGCCTGGTATAATGTAGTTTACTCTTCTCTTCAACAATTTGATTTGAATCGTTGTAGGTATACTCACAATACAGTTCAGAATCAAATTTAACCTGATAAAGCAATCCGGAGTGTTTAGCCGGGTTAGGCCCGAAATTATCTTTCCCGCACGACAACAATACAATTATCAGTAGTAAACAAAGTACTTTACCCGGTTTTATCATAGCAGAATATTTTTAAGTACGATGCTTTTCATGGTTTCAAGGTTGCGTCGCTGCGTTGCACCTGCATTCGAACCCAATCAGCAACAGCTCTATTCGTTGTTTGAT
>CAZSIK010000179.1:0-8931 GCA_964606515.1 uncultured Prolixibacteraceae bacterium | reverse complement strand
AGTAAGGATTCCTTTAGCAATATGCATTCCTTCAAGGTCTTCTGGTGAAGTTTCAATCCTAACCAAGATACTTTGGTCGTACTTATCGGCTTCATCGGCAAAAAAGACAATACGCCCGGTAGCAGCACCCGGAGAAGCAGGCAAGCCCTTGGACATGACGATTGCTTTTTTTATTGCTTCGGGTTTGAAAACAGGATGCAGTAATTCATCCAACTTATTGGCATCCATTCGTTTTATAACGGTTTTTTCCTCAATGGTCCCATCCTTAAGCAAGTCCATTGCGATTTTCACCATGGCAGCTCCTGTCCGCTTTCCATTTCGGGTTTGTAACATCCAAAGTTTACCTTCCTGGATGGTAAACTCGACGTCTTGCATATCTTTATAATGGTTCTCGAGTTTTTGTTGCGTTTCGTTCAATTGCTTATATAAAGACGGCATGCTTTCTTCGAGTGATGGAAATTTTGTAGCACGCTCTTCTTCTGTAATGCCTTGCAGATCAGCCCAGCGCCGTGAGCCTTCCAAGGTGATCTGTTGTGGGGTCCTGATTCCTGCGACTACATCTTCACCTTGGGCATTGATCAGGTATTCGCCATTAAAAAGGTCTTCGCCTGTCGAGGCATCCCGGGTAAAAGCGACTCCGGTTGCCGATGATTGGCCCATGTTCCCAAAAACCATCGCTTGTACGTTTACTGCCGTTCCCCATTCAGCAGGAATATTTTCGAGTTTCCTGTACAGAATGGCACGATCGTTCATCCAACTGTTAAAAACAGCGCCGATGGCTCCCCAAAGCTGTTCCCATGGATCAACAGGGAAATAGCTGCCTGTATTTTTTACAACGGCTTCTTTAAATCTAAGTACCAATATTTTGAGATCGTCGGTAGTAAAGTCCTGATCCGAAACTATTCCTTTTTCTTCTTTCAGATGCTCAATAATCGCTTCGAATGGGTCGATGTCGTCTTTATTCACTGGTTTCATGCCTAAAACCACATCGCCGTACATTTGCACAAACCGACGGTATGAGTCCCAGGCAAATCTTGGATTGCCCGATTTACGGGCGATACCATCAACGGCCACATCATTTAAACCCAGGTTTAAAATGGTGTCCATCATTCCTGGCATTGAGGCCCTTGCACCCGATCTGACTGATACCAGGCAAGGATTGTCCTTATCTCCAAATTTAGTTGAAGTTAATTCTTCAATGTGCGCTACTGCTGCTTCAACATCCTTTTTAATCAGGTTAAAGGCAGATTCTTTTCCTTGTTCATTATACAGGGTACATACCTCGGTTGTGATTGTAAAACCCGGGGGAACAGGAACGCCTATCAAATTCATTTCGGCAAGGTTTGCTCCCTTACCACCCAATAATTCTTTCATATCGGCACGGCCTTCAGCTTTGCCATTGCCAAAAGTGTAAACATACTTTGTAGTCATAGTAAAGATTTTATCATTGTTTCTGTTAATCAAAAGCAATTCAACAAATATGCGTTTTTTTTTCGTTACTCATGCTATATTTTGTAGGATGAACCGATTTTTGATCCTTCAGCATCGTCCTTCATGTTTGGATTGCTTCGCTCACAACTAAAACATTAAACTCGTTTAACATTAATTAACTATGATTTTCTGGAGGTAAAACAGTTTTGTTTTATATTTGTAAATGTTAGTAAAGCGATGATTTTTTTCATAGAATTAGGTTTGGTTAGGTTAGAAAGGATGGCGAGAGTCATCCTTTTCCTTTTCTTCTATTTCTTGGTATACGACGATGGAAGTTCTCCGTACATTTCTTTAAAATATTTGGCAAACTGCTTCGGCGAAAGCCCTACCTTATAGGCAATTTCCGATATGTTTAGCTGGCTTTTCTCAATCAGTTGCCGTCCTCTTTTTATTCGCAGAGTTCGGATAAATTCCAGTGGGGCGATACCAGTTATTGCAATCAATTTCTTGTAAAAATGCCCTCGGCTCATTCCCAAAGCTGCACTGAGTTCTTCAACCGAGAATTCGGCCTTGCTCAAATTTTCTTCAACCAATGCAATTGCTTTGGAAATCAGTTGCTCGTCGAGTGTGCTGATGGTTATTTCGCTTGGTTCAATTTCGGCAACCTTAAATTTTTTGTGGTTGTTTTTTCCCCATTCAATTATTTTGTTGATACGCAGTAACAAAATGTCAAGATTGAATGGTTTGGTGATATAGTCGTCAGCACCTTCTTGCAATCCTTTTAGTATGTGTTCGTTGCCGGTGCGAGCTGTCAGTAAAATTACGGGAATGTGCGAAAACCGGATATCTTGTTTGATGCGGTTGCAAAGTTCCAGTCCGTCCATTACGGGCATCATTATATCGCTTATTACAATTTGCACTGGTTGTTTGGCCATCATGTTAAGCGCTTTTTGTCCGTTTGGTGCGGCTATTACCTGAAAGCGTTCTTTCAGACAATTGATAATGAATTGCCTAAAATCATCGTTGTCCTCTACCACCAGAATGGGCAATTCGGTATCGGTTTCGTCTTCTGTTTGTATATCCGTTTCGTCTTCGTGGGTATCAAGTTGTTGGAGCGCCGCTGAAATGGGCAAGGTTACAATAAACAGACTGCCTTGGCGGATGTTGTCTTTCACTTCCACTTTTCCGCCGTGTAACAGCACGTACTCTTGTACGATGTGCAGGCCAATGCCGCTTCCGATGTAGGCCGTTTCATGTGCTTCCTGGTAAAACCGTTCGAAAATCTTTGTTTTGTTTTCATCCAGAATCCCAATTCCAGTGTCGGCTACCTGTATTCGTGCGAGCTCTCCTTCGGCGCCTAAAACGCGGTCGACCGTAACTTCAACGCGTCCGTTTTCAACATTGTATTTGAACGCATTGGATAACAAGTTCATCACAATCCGTTGAATTTTATTTCGATCGAAGTCCATTTGAATGAAGCTTGATTTCAGGATTACTTCGAGGCGAATTCCCTTTTTATTGGGATGATAATCAAATGCATTGCACACCTCTTTTACGAAAACCGGTAAATCACCGTGCGACAAGTTCAGGTAGTTGTCCCCGTTGTCCAGTTTCCTTAAATCGAGCAACTGGTTCACTTCTTCCACCATGAATACTGCATTTCGATGGATTCGTTCCAGGTCTTCTTTGATGCTTTTATCCGAAACTCCTGTTCCTAAAATTTTCTCGAGCGGGGTGATAATCAGGGAGAGCGGCGTTCGCAAATCGTGACTGATGTTGGTGAAGAAGCGCATTTTCGCTTCATTGATTTCTTGTTGCTTGGCAACGTTCAGTTCCAACGTTTGCATTTGCATCTTCAATTTGATTTTCTTTTGGGTGCGTAAAATGATGATTGCGTTGCTTATAAAAAAGAGCAGCAGATAAAGAATGTAGGCACGGGTCGACATCCAAAATGGTGGATTGACACGAATCATCAGGCTCGAGGGTTCATCAATCCAATTCCCTTCGTTGTTACTCGCTTTCACCTCAAGGTGGTAGACCCCAGCAGGTAGTTTGTTAAAGTAAATGGTATTTCCAGTCAGCTTGATCCATTGGGCGTCGGTCGAAAGTCGGTAGGCAAACCTGGTTTTGCGCGGCGATTCATAATTCATGGAGGAGACATCGATCGAAAAATTGTTGTCCGAATAATCCAAGGTTATTTTGCTGGCCAACTGAATGTTCTTCGGAAGAACAATACGGTTTTTTCCAATAGTATCGCCCACTTCAATGGGATTGTTGTTGATGTTGAGGGCGGTAAATATCACTTTTGAATTCGCTTGTTTGTATTGAAATGATGTGGGCGCGGTTTTAATGTATCCGCCCATGCCTCCCATTAGGATTTCTCCTTTTTGGTTGCAAAATATTGAATGGTTGTTGAATGCAATATTGCCAATCCCATCTTCATCGAAATAGCGATAGCATCTGAACAAAGGGGCTTTCGACATGGGGTCGTTCACTACAACAATGTTTGTGATCCCAAAATCGGTTGTAACCCAGATGTTTTTATTCCGATCTTCGGCAATCCCTCTGATGAAATTATGCGACAGGCCATTTTCGGTTGTTAGATGAAAAACGGAATCTTGAGCCCAATCAAAAACATACAGACCGTGTTGTTCGCCAACCCAAAGCCGGTTATGGCCATCGCGATAAATGCAGTTGATTAAATTGTTGGGCAACAGCTGCGTTCCTTTTCGATTGCTTCTCAGAACAGAAAGCATGCGTGTTTGGGTATTCATGATGCACAAGCCCGACCCTGTTCCGATGTACAGATTTTGGTCGAAATTGCAATGAAGATCGGTAATGCTATTGGTGGGAAGCGACGTGTTTTCAATAGAGTAATGTTCGATGTTGCCGTTGGAGTCGACGCAAAACAATCCATTGTTGATGGTGCCCAGCCAAATGTTTCCGGCAGCATCTTCCTCAATGCTCCGTACGTTTTTGATCAAATTGGCCATGATTTGGTTTGGGGTTTTCAGGCTTGAAAAATGGTTGTTTTCATTATAAAATACACCCCCTCCAAATGTTCCAAACCAAATTCTGTTTTTCGAATCGAGAAATGAGCAGATTATCAGGTTTGTGGGGATGTCTCCTTTCTTAGCGTTGAAATGGATCCGATTCTTCGATTCAATATTGATGCGAACAAGGCCTTCGCCGTCGGAGCCCAACCACAAATTGCCTTTGTTGTCTTCGGTTATGCAGCTAATATCGATCAAACCCGATATCTTGTCCCTTTCAAAAACGATGTTGTTAAGGCTCGTGTAGGCAACGCCGCGCTTGCTGGTTCCCACCCAAACAACATCGTCATTGTCTTTGTAAAAACATTCCATGTGATTGCTTGGCAGTGAAAAAGGGTTGTCCTTTTCATAGATGAGGTTTGTGAATGTTTTGGTTTGTGAGTGATAGATAGAAATGCCTGCATCCACGGTGCCAATCCAAATGTCGCCATTTCCAACATCGATTATCGTGGTGATAAAGTCGCAGATGTGTTTCGATTTGTCGGTCAATACCTTCCATTCCTTGGATTGTGGGTTGTATTGGCGCAGCACGTTTTCGGGCGAGTAAGCTGTGTAAAACCAAACTTTATAAGCTTGGTCGATATAAATCTTTTGGTGGAAATAAGATGACAATTCGACCGTCAACTCCCGCTTGATGCTGTTTGTGCTGAAATCGATTTTACCAACCAAACCACTTTCGAACAAAATGAATGCATGGCCATCGCGGCATTCCATCCATTTAATCCGGTCATTTTCGGGTAGCGTAAACACACTTTTCTGTTTCACTTTATAGTCGTAGAAGGCCAAGGTCGAATGGGATTTACACCACAAATTGCGGTTGTGGTCAACAAACAACTGTTCTACTTTGCCTGGCAGTTCAAGCCAGCCGAGTTTGGATTGGAGGTCTTTCTCCAGTTGGTCTTTTTCGCGGTTGTAGAATAGGATCTCATTGTTAAAGTGTATCCAAATGTTCCCCGCAGCATCTTCGCTAACTTGGCTTATTTTGTTGTTATATAATCCAATAGACACCGTAAGGTAATGTTTGAACCGGAAGCCGTCGTAGCGGCTCAATCCGTTATTGGTTGCAAACCACATAAAACCATACCTGTCCTTACAAATACTGTTTACGGTATTGTCGGCCAATCCCATTTTCACATCAAGCCATTTGAAATCGTGCCCTTTAGTTTGAAAAGCACAAATCATGTTCAGAAGCAAAAACAGAAGGATGTATATTCTCATTTTTAACATCGAAATGTATGATCTCATAAAATTAGCGAATCTTCCTGTCTTTTCGTTCGAAGAAAAGGCTTTCAATGTCCCAAATGTATTTGAATACTGTCTCATTCGTATTATTGGCATTAAATGATACGAATATGAATAACTCCCTATAAATTGTATTGTATTTTTAAGCTCAGAACGAGTATTGAAACAGTTAATTTTGAAAATTTATGAGAAGAATACTTTTATTGGCAGCAACGCTTTTGCTGATATTTTTTTTTCACGAAAGGGTACAAGCCCAAATAACGAACATGGCTGGCCCGGATCAGCATGAATTGTCAAATCCACATGCAAGCCAAGAGGCACGCGATGGGTATGCCCAGCTTTTAAAATATCATGCCGACAAAAAGATATTGTCGGGGAAAATGTGCGCACCTGGGGATATCGACAAGATTGATTTAATTGATGAGGTATCCATAAACAATCCTGAAGTAATGACGCTTGACGAACTAAAAGCGGACGCTCGTGAGCGGATTTTATTGGACGAAAACTGGCAGTTCGCATTTGGAAACGCTTCTGATCCGGTCAAAGACTTTGGTGCAGGTACTGAATATTTCAATTATTTTGCAAAAGCTAACTCCATACACAATACCGGCCCGTATTCTTCGAAATTCGATGCAACAAATTGGAAACGTGTAGACTTGCCCCACGATTGGGTGGTGGATTTACCTTTTTCGGCAACAGCAAGCCATAGCCATGGCTATAAAACAGTTGGATACAAATACCCCGAAACCAGTGTGGGCTGGTACCGCAAAACATTTAAGATTGGAAAAGAAGATTTGGGCAAAAACATTACGCTTCAATTCGATGGAATTTTCCGTGATGCGACAGTTTGGGTCAATGGTTTTTACGTGGGCAACGAACCAAGTGGCTATGCTGTGCAGGTGTACAACATTAGCGATTACCTGAATTATGGAGGCGAAAACCTGATTGCCGTGCGTGTGGATGCAACTTTTGAAGAAGGCTGGTTTTACGAAGGAGCTGGTATTTACCGCCATGTGTGGCTGCACAAAACCGCGCCCATTCACGTTGCCACGTTTGGAACCTTTGTTTCGAGTGAATTGCAAGCGCCTTACACACAGGCTCAGTTGAGAATTGAAACCACGGTCGAAAATTCGGGGCTAAAAGCCAGCGATTACCACATTGTTCAACGTTTGAACGATGCCAATGGAAACGAAGTGGCAAAGGCCGAAGTAGCTGGAAAAATGCTTCTTTCCAAAGAAAAAAATACAACTGTACAGCAACTTTCTGTTCAAAATCCGCACTTGTGGAACTTGGACGATCCTTACTTGTACACGCTTGTAACAGAGGTTTATCAACAAGGCAAACAGGTTGATTCGTATTCAACCAAAACCGGAATCAGGCATATTCGCTTCGATGCCAATGAAGGCTTTTTCCTTAACGGGAAAAATTTAAAACTAAAAGGTGTAAACATGCACCAAGATCATGCAGGTGTTGGAAGCGCCATTCCTGATGAATTGCAAGCGTATCGAATTAAGCAACTTAAAAGCTTTGGTTGCAATGCATATCGGGCATCTCATAACCCCATGACCCCCGAAATGTTGGATGTTTGTGATAGGGAAGGGATGCTTGTAATTTCCGAAAACCGATTGATGGGGATCAATCAGGAGCACTTGGATTTGCTTGAGCGAATGATTCAACGCGACCGCAATCACCCAAGTATCATTCTTTGGAGCATTGGAAACGAAGAATGGGGCATCGAAGGCAACGAATTGGGTGTCCGCATTGCTGCAACCATGCGTGAATATGTGCACCGCATGGATCCAACCCGCATGGCAACGGCCGGTATCAGCGGTGGCAACCAATTGCTGAAGTCGTTGGATGTGGTTGGTTACAACTACATAATTCAAAACCCCGTTGAAAAATATCATGCCGAAAATCCCACATGGAAAGCTTTGGGCAGCGAAGAAACCACGGGCTCGGGTACGCGTGGTGTTTATTTTGATGACAAGAAAAATGGGCGCATGCCGTCCATCAACCGAACGGGCGAAAAAGGGACTTTCAATGTGATTGAGCGTGGATGGAAATTTTACGACGAGCGCCCTTATTTGGGAGGATTATTTTACTGGACAGGATTTGATTACCGGGGCGAACCCAATCCACTAGGCTTCCCTGCAACCGGTTCTCAGTTTGGGATTTTGGATTATTGCGGTTTTGAAAAAGATGAAGCGTATTATTTGAAATCGTGGTGGACCAACGAACCGGTACTGCACATCCTTCCGCATTGGAATTTGAAGGGACACGAAGGCGATAGCATTGACGTTTGGGCCTACAGCAATTGCGATGAAGTGGAACTGACCGTAAATGGCAAGAATTTGGGCCGAAAGAAGATGGAAAAGAACGGACATTTGTCGTGGAAAACAATCTATCAACCCGGTTCGGTGAAGGCAGTTGCTTACAAAAACGGAAAACGCATGCTGACCCAAACCATTTCTACAACCGACCCAGCTTCAGCCATTGTGCTTAGTGCACACAAAACCGAACTGAAAGCCGATCAACAAGATGTGGCAGTCGTAAAAGTGGAATTAAAAGATAAAAAAGGTCGCTTTGTACCCGATGCGTGCGTGCCGCTGACCTTCGAATTGGTGGGTGAAGCCCGTATTCTGGGCGTGGGCAATGGCGATTCAGCTTTTAAGGACGAAGAACGTCCAACCAATGCCGATGCGCGTACCTTCCACGTAAAAACATTCAATGGCTTAGCGCAGATACTCGTACAATCGAAATCAAAATCGGGCAATGTGCAATTAAAGGTAAAAGGCGAAAACCTTCCCGAGTCTATTTTGGAATTGCAAGTTGCTCAATAACTGTTAAAATAATGCCATAAACAAGTACTATAAGATTAAAAATGATGATAAAAATGAATAATGTATTTCTACCGATTCAGTATGCGCTTGTTGTTTTAATGCTGATTTTGTTCAGCTTGAATGGCTTTGCACAAACAGGTATGCCCATCGATACGCTCGAAGCCGAAGAGGGCGTTTTAACGGGTGTTCAGGTTGCTAGAGATATTTCAGGCTTTTCGGGTACCGGTTACGTTACTGGTTTCGACAATACAGGCGACAAGGTTACTGTAACCGTTACTGCTCCTGTAAAAGCCTTCTTTTTAATTATGATTCAATGTCGTTTAGTTAGTAAAAATAGCTAAAAGGCCTGATTTTATTGATGTTTT
>CAZSIK010000178.1:0-8986 GCA_964606515.1 uncultured Prolixibacteraceae bacterium | reverse complement strand
GAAGGGGATAAGGTTTTTTGAACATACTGAATTCAACGAAATTATTTCCGCTGCCGATATCATATACATGACCCGAGTGCAAAAGGAACGCTTTACCGACCCGATCGAATACGAAAAAGTAAAAAACGTCTACATATTGAAAAATAAGATGTTGAATAATACTAAACCCACGGTGAAGGTTTTGCATCCGCTGCCACGGGTGAACGAAATCGATACCAATGTCGATAAAAACCCAAAAGCATATTATTTCGAACAGGCCCGGAACGGTGTTTTTACACGGCAGGCCATTATTTCACACCTAATGGGACTCAAATAAAATCGAAGTATCATGAATAATGCATTACAAGTTAGCGCGATAAAAGATGGTACGGTAATCGACCACCTTCCGGCAAACCGGTTGTTCGATGTAATCAACATCCTCCAATTGCAATATTGCAAGAACAACATTACTTTCGGAACCAATCTCGACAGCAAAAGGATGGGGCAGAAAGCCATCATCAAAGTGTCGAACCGCTTCTTCAAAGACAACGAAATCGATAAGATTGCCCTGATTGCCCCCATGGCGAAACTCAATACCATACAGGATTACAAGGTGGTGGAAAAAAGAGAGGTATCCATCCCCTCGGAAATCGTGGGCATTGCACGTTGTGTCAATCCCAAGTGTATTACAAATAATGAAAAGATTACAACGCGGTTCTCGGTGATTTCGAAAGAACCCATTGAATTGAGGTGCCATTATTGCGAAAAAATTACTTCTGAAAACCAGATCGTCATTATTTAAAACTCCAAATGATGGATAAAGTGAAATTCAATAAAGAAGCAGTTTGGGAATCAATCGGGCAAATTATTTCACAATACAAGGATCCCAAGCAGGCACTGATGAGGATCGCCATCTATTTAAACGAAAATATTGCTTATTACGATTGGGTTGGATTCTACCTCTTCGATCCACGAACCAGAGAATTGGTTTTGGGCCCTTTTGTTGGGGCTCCAACCGATCATACCCGTATCGCGATTGGGAAGGGGGTGTGTGGGCAGGTGGCCCAAAACAAGAAAACCATGATCGTTCAGGATGTGGCTCAAGTGGATAACTACTTGTCGTGTAGTGTAAATGTGAAATCTGAAATTGTGGTGCCCATTATAAAAGAAGGCTGTTTTGTTGCTGAAATCGATATCGATTCACATGCTCTTGCCCCTTTCGGAAAGGAGGATCAACAGCTTTTGGAAAAGGTTGCAGAAAAGATCGCTGTTTTGTTTGGATAATAGATAAATTCAAGGTTCATGAATACAAACGAATACATCGAGCGTGAAATTCGCTTTGGAGCACATAATTATCATCCGATTCCCGTAGTGTTGGAAAGAGGAGAAGGGGTGTTCGTCTGGGATGTAGAGGGCAATAAGTATTACGACTTTCTTGCATCTTATTCGGCAGTCAATCAAGGGCATTGTCATTCGCGACTGGTCGAAGTGCTTACGAAACAGGCAGGAAAACTGGCCTTGACCTCCAGGGCTTTTTACAACAACAAGCTTGGCGAATGGGAAGAGTACATGACCCGTTTATTCGGATACGATAAAATGCTGCCCATGAATTCGGGGGCTGAAGGTGTGGAAACTGCTCTTAAATTGGCCCGTAAATGGGCCTATAAAGTAAAGGGCATTGCCCGCGAAAAAGCAAAAATTGTAGCATGCAATGGGAACTTTCACGGACGAACCATCACCATTGTTTCGATGTCGGGCGATCCTTCGGCCTACAATGAATATGGCCCTTTTACACCTGGATTTGTCAACATACCTTATAACGATGTTGTTGCCCTCGAAGAAGCCCTTTCCGATTACGAGGTGGCTGCTTTTCTGGTTGAACCCATTCAGGCCGAAGCCGGGGTCTTTGTCCCCGACGATGGGTTTCTTTCCACAGTAAGGGAATTGTGCGATCAATACCAGGTGCTTTTCATAGCCGATGAAATACAGACAGGGATCGCCCGTACCGGGAAAATGCTGGCCTGCGACCACGAAACCGTTCGTCCCGACATCCTCATTTTGGGGAAGGCCCTGTCGGGGGGTATGTACCCGGTGTCGTGCGTGCTTGCCAACGATGAAATCATGTTGACCATCAAGCCAGGCGAACATGGATCCACCTTTGGCGGAAATCCCCTGGCTGCCGCTTTGGCAATCGAAGCCCTGCAAATAGTGCTCGACGAGAAGCTCGCTGAAAATGCAACACGCATGGGCAACCTGTTTCGTGAAGCCATGCGGTCGTTTCCTTCTCCTTTTATTTCTGAAGTCAGGGGAAAAGGATTGTTGAATGCCATTAGCATTCGTCCTACCAATGGAAAACAAGCCTGGGATGTATGCCTCGCCATGAAAGAACAAGGCATACTGGCTAAGCCAACCCATGACCACATCATCCGGTTCACCCCTCCGCTTGTAATTAATCAGGAACAAATGGATGATGCCCTTAACAGGATTAAAAAAGCATTGAATTCATTTTGAAAAAGTAGGGCTTACATTTCACCACCACCTTCCATATCCATATCGTTACTGCCTCCATTGAGGCCATTCTCCCCAGTCTTGCGTTCTGTTTTGTAATTGTTCAGGCGGTACGAAAGGGTGAGCGAAACTACAGGCGACTTCATGTCAAATTTTCGATAAGAACTGAAACCGGGGCCTTCCGAAGAAAATTCGAATTTTGCCGTGTTCAGTACGTCCCTTACTCCAAGGGTAGCGCTCATCTGATTGTTGAAAAAGTCTTGTCTGATGGCCACATTGGTGAAAAGAAAACCTTCGCGCCGCCCCTGTGCCGAAACGGTAGGGCTGTTGTACATGGCATCGACCTGAAAGCGCGTGTTTTTACCCAACAAGAAGGTGTTATTCAGCCTGCTGTTCCAGTTGTTGCTGCTGGTTTCGAGATCTTGCCCGTTGTATTCGCCATCAAGACGATAGTTGTACAGGTTGCCCATGAGGTTCAGGGTCCACCATTTTACCGGTTTAAAGTTGAACATCAATTCAACGCCCACGGAATAATCGGTTCCCACATTGGCCACTGTACCCATGATGATGTTTTGCTGATATACACTTTGTACCCGTTCCATCTTGTTGTTGGTTTGCCTGAAATAGGCTTCGGCCGATATAAACCCGTTTTTTATTTGTTTTTGATACCCCAATTCATACGAGTCGATGTATTCGGGTAAAATATCCGGGTTGCCCGTCCTAACCGAATAGGCATCGATATAGGTTATAAAGGGTTCAAGGGCAAAGCCACGAGGTCGTTCAATCCTTCGGGTGTAGCTTGCAATTACTTGTTGTTCAAGCGGAAGATTGAACGAAAAATGGGCTGTCGGGAAAAAGTCGGGCCGGTTAATTTTAAAATCTTTTGGCGAGGCACTGTAGGTTAAAACCCGGTTGGTATATTCCGAGCGCAAGCCCAGCTGATAGCCCCAACGACTGTTCCCATTGCTGAACATTGCATACAAAGCATGAATATCGCGCGAGAATTTGGTGTCGGTATACAAGGGTGATGAAGAACCAGGTTGGTAAGAGTCGGGAAGGGCCGTGAGCCAGTGAACATCATTCCATTCGTTATCACGGTCGATCCTTGCCTGATATCCGGTCTCCAGTTTCTTTTTTCCTGGAAATGGATGGATGTAATCGACCTTGGCCCTGAATTGCTGCCCGGTACCCACTTCCCAGCTTTTCTGTCCTTTCAATAATTGTTTGTTCCCATCGTATTGGTTGTAGAACGAATACTCTTCTCCCTTGCCCATTTCATAATAGAAGTAGGCGGTAAGCTCCTGTCCCGGATTGTCGAAGATCCTTCTGTAATCGAGCGAGAAAGCAAGATTTTCGCCCGAATTTTCACCGTTGTTCTCGGTAAGCGATTCAAGCAGATAGCCAGTTGAATTGCTCTCCTTGAAATCGAGTGTCGATTGTTCAAATCTTTTGCGGCTGTCGACATTGGTTGTGAAGGTTAACGTGTTGTAGTCGTCGATATAAAAATCGAAACCGGTTTTTATTGAGTATGAATTTCTTCCCCTATTGCCTTCGCCCCACGAAGAGTTTTCGCTGGTAAGGGTATCGGTAGTGGTAGTTTTGCTTTCTGTATTTCCTCCACCACGTCGATTAGCCAGGTTGGCCCCTACAAAGAAATTGAATTTTCCGGTCCGGTAGTTAAGCAATAAGTCGCCCGACAAGGATCCGTTGGTGTCGCCCATGGCGTTGATGATCCCGCTCACCCCATCCAATTTGCTTTTTTTCGTGTTGATGTTGATAATTCCCGCGTTCCCGTCGGGGTCGAATTTGGCTGAAGGATTCGTAATGATTTCGATGTTGCGGATCGAGCTGGCGGGGATTTGCTGCAAGGCTTCAGCCGACTCGAAAGGAGTTGGCCTTCCATCGATCAGAACGGTGAAACTTGAACTGCCCCTTAAAGCAACGTTTCCTTCAATGTCGACCGAAACCGAAGGGGTATTGGCCAGGATATCGACTGCGGTACCATCGGCAGCGGCTGGAAATTGGGCGGGATCTACTATCTTCTTGTCGATTTCGTAAGCAATGGCTTTGCTCTTCGTGGTCACGGTTACTTCCGAAATGTTTTCGGTGGCTGGAAGTAATTCAAGCACACCAAGGTCGATCATCGGATTTTGCCGGTTAATCGTGATATCGTATCGCCTCAGGTGGTTGTATCCTAAAAATTTGGCATCAACAAAATAGTTTCCGGGAGCAATGGGGCCAATGGTAAAAGTACCATCAACCGAGGCAGTGGTACCTGCCACGAAAGTTGAATCGTTCTGCGAATAAATAATGATGTTGGCATACTCAAGGGGAGTATTACTGCCTGCTTCTAAAATTTTCCCTTTTACTGAACCGGTTGAAGGTAAGGACGGATTGCCTGGGTTTTTCGGCTGTTCGGGCATGGGCTGTGCTGTTCCAATAAAATAAAGGGCCACTAAAATAAGTAACAAAAAATACCTTTTCATCTTTTTTAATTTTACTAACGACAATACGACTGGAAAGAATCAAAATTGTTTAAAGTGAAAAGGCCAAAAGGGGCATATTTAACTTCGTTTTAACAAAGCAAGGTGTTTTTACCCTTTATTCAAAAAATGGCAAAGATTTATAAAAAGTGCATTACTGATGGTTGAGCGTTTCAATCATTTCCCTGAAAGAGGGGAGGTTGTTGAGAAAGATTCTTGCCTCTGTTTCGGGGTCGATTTTGATAATGTAATGCTGAATGCCGTTGGTCATTAACAGGTAGGGTACTTTAAGTTTTAGGTTGTAAGAAAAAATCTGGTCGATTGTAGCTTGTGAAATTGGTACTTCGGAGGATTTGCACTCCACCAGCAGCAAGGGATTTCCGGAAGGGGAGTACACTACAAGGTCGAACCTGAACTTTTGTCCATTCAATTCCAGGCTTCGTTCCACCCCCATGAGGTTGAGGCTGAATTCTCTGTACTCGGAAAGAAAGTGGATGCAGTTTTGCCTTACCCATTCTTCGGGAGTAAGAACAAGAAATTTTTTCCTCACTACATCGAAAATGAAGTGTTTGCCCCTCTCATGTTTGATCCGGAACTTTGAAAACGGAAAATTAAGTTTTGGAAGCCCTGTTTCCATCGCTGCCTTTTTTTACTTCAAAGATAAGAATGCATTTTAATACCTGTTTCTCCTTCATGTTTTCCCATTTTATTGTATTTTCACAAAACTATCGACAAGAATCATGAAGTCAAAAGAAGAAATAGTAAAAAATTGGCTCCCCAGGTATACCGGCACTACGCTTGAAAAATTTGGGACTCATATTTTGCTGACGAATTTTCAGCATTATGTTGAACTTTTTGCCGAAAAATTTGGAGTGCCTGTGGTAGGAGAGGAACGCAATATGCCGAATGCCACTTACGATGGAATCACAATCATCAATTTTGGGATGGGTAGTCCAAATGCGGCTACCATTATGGACCTGCTTTCGGCCATCGAGGCCCGTGCCGCCCTTTTCCTTGGGAAATGCGGAGGGCTGAAACCCATGAACCAATTGGGCGACCTGATTTTGCCCATTGCAGCCATCCGGCACGACGGTACCTCCGACGATTTCTTGCCCCCCGAAGTTCCTGCACTTCCCGCATTCAATCTGCAAAGGGCCGTTTCGAGTGCCATTCGAGACCATGGTCGAGACTATTATACAGGCGTGGTGTTTACAACCAACCGCCGGGTTTGGGAACACGATAATCGCTTCAAAAAATATCTGAAAAAAACCCGTGCCATGGCCATCGATATGGAAACGGCCACTATTTTTATTGCAGGCTTTGCCAATAAAATACCTTCGGGTGCTTTATTGCTGGTATCTGATCAACCCATGATTTCAACCGGAGTGAAAACAGCAAAAAGCGATGAGCTGGTAACTAAAACTTTTGTAAAAGACCACCTCGATATTGGGATTAACGCCATGTGTACCCTTCGCGACAATGGCAGTTCAGTAAAGCATCTTAAATTCTATGACGAATAATGACTTACAACGAAATTATTAAAAACCTGAGCAAAAAAATTTATCATCCCATTTATGTTTTGATGGGCGAGGAACCTTATTTTATCGATCAGGTAGCCGATTATATTGCCGAAAAAGTGTTGCCCGAGGAAGAGAAAAGTTTCAATCAAACCATTATTTATGCTAAAGATGGCGACCTCGACCTGATTTTGACCACGGCCAAACGTTTTCCCATGATGTCGGCCCATCAGGTTGTAATTGTAAAAGAAGCCCAAAACCTGAAAAACCTTGAAGACGGTTTGCTGGCGTATGTCGAAAATCCTTTGATATCGACCTTGTTGGTTATCTGCTACAAATACAAAACCCTCGATAAAAGAAAAAAATTTCTGAAAGTAGCTGAAAGTAAGGGTGCTGTTTTTGAATCGAAAAAAATTTACGACAACCAACTTATTCCCTGGATCAACAACTATTGTGCTGAAAATGGCTATCAGGTAGCTCCGAGAGCCAGTGCCATGATGGCCGAGTTCCTGGGAACCGACATCAGCAAGGTGGCCAATGAACTTGACAAATTGATGATTTTGTTGCCAAAAGGAACGACAATTGGCCCTGAAGTGGTGGAAAAGAACATAGGCATCAGTAAAGATTTTAATGTTTTTGAGCTGAATAATGCCATCATTAGCCGCGACATCCTGAAAGCCAACCGCATCATTCAATATTTTGGGGCAAACCAAACCCAGAACCCCATTCAAAAAACAATAGCCGGACTTTATTTCTTCTTTTCCAAATTGCTGAAGTACCATTTTATGCAAGATAAGTCGAGAGATAGTGTAATTAAAGAGTTGGGAGTGGCTCCGTTTCTGGCCGATAATTACATCAAGTCGGCCAAGATGATCAGCATTAAAAAGCTGGTTGAAATTATTTCCATTCTAAGGGAATACGATGTGAAATCGAAGGGGGTGGGCAATGTTTCGGCTTCTGGGGCCGACCTGCAAAAGGAAATGGTTTATAAAATTCTGCATTGATATGTCGTTGATCATTATTTTAATTACTATAGGAGTTTCAGTCTATGCCTTCAGTAGGGTCAAACTCATGGATCAGCTTAGCCTGAAACCAGTACAGATTGTTCATCGGGGTCAATGGTATCGTTTGTTCAGCCATGCCCTGGTTCATGCCGACTATGTGCATCTCTTGGTGAATATGTACGTACTATGGATCTTTGGATCGGTTTGTGAACAATATTTCCAGTTTTTCTTTGTTGTTCGGCCGGGGTTGATTTTCGTACTTCTTTACCTGCTTAGTTTGTATATCGTCATCGCAGGAATTATGCCTATACTGCGGTAGGGGCTTCGGGTGCGGTTATGGCCGTGGTATTTACAAGCATTTTCTTTGACCCTTGGAACCGACTGTATATCTTTGGAGTACTTCCCCTTCCAGGTATATTGTTCGGCATTCTTTACCTCGGATATTCAGTATACATGGGGCGCAAGGCAAGCGACAACATTGGCCACGATGCCCATTTTTTTGGGGCCTTGTTTGGCTTCGTGTTCCCCGGTTTGTTAAAGCCTCATTTGTGGGTCGAATTCATTCAAAAAATAATGCATCCATGAGCGAGGGGGCTTTTCTGCCTTTTATCTGGTGCAATGGTGAAATTGTTCCTTTTAATCGTTCGGGTTTTTTCCTTGAAAGCCGGTTTGATGACAATCGCTTTACGTTGACCTACCGCACGGTTTGTTTTGCTACCAAACCCTTGTTCATGTCCGAATACGAGGAGAGGGTGTTTTCCGACTTAAAAGCCCTGGACATTGAACCTGGGGGCTTTTTCAGGGAGGGAAAATCTGCAATACAGGAAGAAATCAGACGTTTGCACATCCGCAACAAAGCGTATGGCTGGGTTCTTTGCCAAATACTCATTGCCGTTCAAGGGGATAAACCAATGATAAACAACTACCTGCTTCTTGAACCTATCGATCAGGCTTTTGTTAAGGAACAAATGTATTGGCAGCTTTGCGTTCTGCACCATTTCCCAAAGCCTGGTGGTGCATCCATGTTGTATGCAAATTTGAGAGATGCCTACCGAAAGCTGGCTTTAAGGGAAGTGGACGCTCGCGGATGTCACGATGGACTGGTGCTGGGCGAGAAAGGGCAAGTTGTGGAAACTTGTAACGGGCCCATTTTTTATCTTAAAGAAAGCAAGGTCTATACACCGGCTTTAGAGTGTGGTGCCTATCCCATGCCTGGAAGAGGATGGGTGATCGACCAGTTGAAACTCATGGGCTTTCAGGTTGAGGAAACATTGAACCTGAATTTTTTGGAGCTATACAAAGCCGAAGAAGTTTTTGTTCTTGGTACCGACGGGATTTATGCCGTTAAAGGTCTTGATACAGCACGGTATTACGACAAAATCAGGTTGAAGTTACTTGAAGCTTTAAGGCTGATGGCTCAAACCCCACAAGAATAATAACTAATTTGGTATAGGCGTTTAGGCCGCCCATTATTTTACTAATGCTACCTTTGTAG
>CAZSIK010000177.1:0-8989 GCA_964606515.1 uncultured Prolixibacteraceae bacterium | reverse complement strand
GCACGGGCACCCACGTACACGTTCTGTCCCAATACGCAGCGCTCGCCAATTTTCGCTCCTCCCATCACATGGGAGAAATGCCATATCTTGGTTCCGGCCCCTATTTGTGCGCCGATATCAATGATTGCAGTATCGTGTGAAAAATAATTATTCATCACTAAGGGATTAATAAAATGAATTATAAATCAAGAATGATCTGGGTATTTTCTTTAATCTTCTTAACAAGATCAGGCGGCACCTTTCCAAGTTTTTTAATCAGCCTTTTATTGTCTATCGCCCTCATTTGATCAATTAACACATCCGAATCTTCATTCAATCCGACCATTCCTTTAAGTAAATGAACCCTGATAATATTAGCATCTGGTTCTACTTTCGTAGTTATTGGACAGATAATTGTCGATGGATGCGATGCGTTGTTCAGCAAGTTGGTCTGTACAATCACAACCGGTCTAACTTTCCCAGCTTCAGTACCTATCTGAGGATTCATATCAGCCAGCCAAACTTCAAATTGATTAATCAACATAATCGATGTTTTCAAAATCTTTCAACACAATCATAGATTCGGCACGAACCAATTCAGACTCCCTTTTTAGCCTTTCCTCAAGTATCTGCCTCTTTTGCATCCTGTTATAATAGTCAATGGCATCGTTGATGTAACGGTTACGGGGCCTTTTCAGATTCGAAAGAATCTTTTCAGTTTCACAAAAAATGCTTTCGTCAATTTTTAAAGAGATGGTTTTCATATGTTATTTTTATACCCCAAAGGTATATATTTTTTGTGTATAATATATCGCAACAATGTTCTACCTTATCCACCGCTTCACTCTAGTTATTACATTTATAATAATTTGCTACGTTTGGATTGGATAATTACTGACATTCAATCACCGCTTTTGCCACAGTTTCAACCTCCTCGTCAGTAATCATCCCGTGCATGGGCAAGGAGAGAACGGTTTCGGAAAGCAGCTCCGACACTTCAAACTTTTTGCTGTAGTCGGGCAACCCTGAAAAGGCCAACTGCTTGGGTAAGGGCAGCGGATAATGCACCGCAGTTGGTATCCCAAGTTCAGTAAGTTTTTTCCGCACTGCATCGCGGTTGTCGAGCGCGATGGTAAACTGGGCCCAGGTGCTGGTACAATCCTCGTTCACCACCGGAAGCATCACCAGGCCATGAAGATGTTGTGAATACAGTTCGGCTGCATGTTGCCGGGAAGCGATTTCCTTGTCGAAATGCCTTAGCTTGACCCTGAGTATGGCAGCTTGCAAGGTATCCATGCGGCCATTGATGCCGATGCGTTCGTGATAATATCTTGCCATCTGACCATGGCCGCGTAGTTGCCTGATCAGGGCGGACAGACGATCGCTTTGGGTGAAAACGGCTCCCCCATCGCCATAGCAACCCAGGGGTTTGGCCGGGAAAAAGCTGGTAGTAGACACCTCGGTAAGCGAACACGACTTTCGGCCTTTATAGCTTGCCCCAAACGATTGGGCGCCATCTTCGATTACCCAGAGCCCATGTTTTTCGGCCAGCTCATTCAGGGCATCAAAATCGGCACACTGCCCAAAAAGGGAAACGGCAACGATGCCCTTGGTTTTTCGGGTAATGGCTGCTTCGATTTTTTCGATATCGATGTTAAAATCAACCGGCGAAACATCGACAAAAACCGGCCGTGCCTTTAGCAGGCTCACCATCGAGGCTGTGGCGAAGAAGGTAAATGCCGGACAAATCACCTCATCGCCCGGTTTAATATCGTAAGCCATCAAGGCCAGCAAAAGGGCATCGGTTCCCGAAGCCACCGCCAGGGCATGTTTTACACCGGCATATTCGGCTAATTCCTTCTCCAGTTTTTCAATTTCATTCCCGTTGATAAACGCCGAGGATTGGATTACCGACTGAATGGCCTGATCGATCTCGGGTTTGTAGGCTTCGTATTGCCTGTTCAGATCACAGAATTGCATGATACATAGTTTTACAATCGACAAAAATAACGGTTAAACGGTAAAGAGTGTTATTTTTGCCCAAAAAGAAATTGGTGAGAAAGGTTTTAATCATAAGCTATTATTGGCCGCCAGCCGGAGGGGCAGGGGTACAACGCTGGCTAAAATTCGCCAAATACCTTCCCGAATTCGGATGGGAACCCATAGTGTACACCCCCGAAAATCCTGAAAGCCCGGCATTAGACCCTTCCTTGCTGAACGATGTGCGCAGGCAGGCTACTGTGTTGAAAACCCCGATTTGGGAACCGTTCGATTGGTATAAGAAATTCACCGGAAAAAATAAGAACGAAAAATTAGGTGCCGGCTTCCTTTCTGAAAATGCTTCTGTAGGTTTTTCAGAGAAAGTAGCCCGCTGGATCAGGGGCAATTTTTTCATCCCCGATGCAAAATGTTTTTGGATACGCCCTTCGGTACAATATCTTAGTCATTATCTTCGCGAAAACCCTGTCGACCTGATCGTATCGACCGGTCCGCCCCACACCACCCACATGATCGCCATGAAGTTGAAGAAAAAATTAAAGCTCAAATGGATAGCCGATTTTCGTGATCCCTGGACCGAAATAGATTTTTTCGATCAGCTCAAGCTGTCGGGATGGGCCAGGCGCAAGCATCACCGACTTGAAAAACAAGTTATCTGTAATGCAGATCAGATTATCACGGTAGGCCGGACCCTTTCCGAATCGTTTGAAAAGCGGTATGGGGCTAAAGTATGCACCCTCACCAACGGCTACGATGAAGACGATTTTCCAAAAGATAATAAGGTGATACCCGATCCGGCCCGGTTTTCTCTTGTGCATGTGGGCTCCATCAACAAAGACCGTAACCATAGGATTTTTTGGCAAGCTTTGCAGGAACTGGTGTCCGAAAACGAAGACTTTCGCCAGGCAATCGAGGTCCATTTCATCGGGAAAACCGATCTGGAAGTAAAAAACGATGCCGAACGGTTCCAGTTGAGCCGTTTTGTTCGCTATACCCCCTACCTCGACCACAACCAGGTTCTGGAACAGGAGCAAAAGGCATCGGTTTTGTTTCTTCCGGTGAACAATACCCCTAACGCGAAAGGAATCCTCACCGGAAAATTGTTTGAATACCTGGCTTCGCGAAGGCCTGTGCTGGCCATTGCCCCTCGCGATGGCGACCTTGCAGCAGTACTTTCAGAAGCACAAGCCGGCATGGTGAGTGATTTTGATGACAAGGACGGGTTCAAAAACAACCTTCTCTCACTGTTCAGAAAGTACCAGAGCGGAAGTTTAAGCACGAGCCAAAGCGGGATTGAAGCCTATTCGCGCAGGAACCTGACGTGTAGTTTGGCTAATGAAATGAACATAGTTGTATCATGAGCAAAAAAATGGTAACCATCATTGGGGCGCGGCCTCAGTTTGTAAAAGCAGCTGCGGTAAGCCGGGCCATAGCAAAAACCCCTGTTGAAGAGGTGTTGGTGCATACCGGTCAGCATTTCGATTATGGGATGTCGGAGGTGTTTTTCAGGGAGATGGAAATCCCTGAACCCAAATACAATCTGGCGATCAACTCGTTGTCGCACGGGGCAATGACCGGCAGAATGCTCGAAGCCATCGAGAAGGTGCTCCTTGCCGAGCAACCCGACTGGGTGATGGTGTACGGCGATACCAACTCGACCCTGGCCGGGGCGTTGGCGGCTTCGAAACTGCACATCCCGGTGGCCCATGTCGAAGCCGGCTTAAGGTCGTTCAATATGGAGATGCCCGAAGAAATCAACCGAATTTTAACCGACCGGATCTCCAGCCTGCTCTTTTGCCCTACCACAACAGCAGTCAACAATCTTCACAACGAGGGGTTTAACCGTTTTTCCAGCCAAATAGAACAAGTGGGCGACGTGATGTACGATGCCGCGCTTTTTTACGCACAAAAATCGGCCAGTCATTCACCTATCATTGAGAAATTGGGATTGAAAAATTCGGGCTTCGTGCTGCTTACCCTTCATCGCCAGGAAAACACCGACGATGTAAACCGGCTGAAGGAAATTGTTTCGGCCTTGAACACCATCCACCATGAGTACCCCGTGGTTTTGCCCCTGCACCCCAGAACACGCAAAATAATGGAGCAAAGAGGAATTAAACCCCATTTTATGCCAATTGAGCCGGTTAGTTATTTCGACATGCTCGAGTTGCTGAAACACTGTAAACTGGTGATGACCGACAGCGGCGGGCTGCAGAAAGAAGCCTACTTTTTCAAAAAGAACTGCGTTACCCTGCGCGACCAAACTGAATGGATAGAGCTGGTTGAGGGAGGCTACAACCTGCTGGCAGGGGCAAGGGAAGAAGAGATCGTGGAAGCCTTCGGCAAGATGCTCGAAACCCAAAACCCATTCGAAGAATCGTTGTATGGCGATGGCGATGCTTCGGGGAAAATAATCAGGATTATTGATGAGCACTAAGAAAAGGATATTGTTGGTATACGCCCATTTCAGCACCTTTGTGAAGCAGGACTATGAGATTCTTTCCGAAGATCATGAGGTAACGCGGTACCACTTTGTACACAGCAAAAAGCCACTTGCCTTTCTTTGGCAATTTGTGAAACAACTGTTCTATCTGCTTTTTAAAGGTTGGCGCTACGATGCCTTCTTTATCTGGTTTGCCGATTACCACTCGTTGCTGCCAGTGTGGTTTGCAAAAATTACAAGGAAAAAGAGCCTTGTGGTAATTGGGGGGTACGATGTTTGTCGCATACCGGAGTTTAAATATGGCTCCTTTTATAAGAAAACGAGAGGTTTCTTCACCATCCAAACAATAAAAAATTGCACAATCAACCTTACGGTTTCAAACTCTGTCGATCGGAAGATCCGCTTTATTGCTCCCGATGCACAACGGTATATGATTTACAATTGCATAGGTTTTAAACGCCCAAACGACAACATGCCCCTACTCATCCAGAACAATCGTGAATTCATCATTACAGTGGGCTTAATCAACAATGAAAAGACATTTTATATTAAGGGCATCGACACCTTCATCGGGGTTGCAAGGGCTCTTCCACAATTTAAATTTTTTATTATTGGTATCGACAAATTAGCCCTTTCAAAACTGTTGGTTGACCTACCTTCCAACCTTTCTTTGATTGAACGCGTTGACCATAATGAACTAGCAAAATATTACCTCGCGGCTAAAATTTATTGTCAGTTTTCGCTGATTGAATCGTTTTGCCTTGCCTTGGCTGAAAGCATGTATTTCAATTGCATACCTGTTATCACCCGAGTAGGCGGAATGCCCGAAGTTACCAGAGGCTTAGGCGCAATTGTCAAATCCTCCCCAAGTGACATTACTGCTGTAATTACTCGGTTAATGTATCTGACTGAGCGGGAAGTCTATCACAAACATGTTGAAAAGCACTTTTCGTATAACGTCAGAAAGACAAAGTTGCTGAAGTATGTTGATGGAATTTTTGATACTATAGATTGAAACAACCCACAAACAATTATTTTTCTCGGCTGGAAAGTTTCCTTCAGGATATTTCAGTCGAAACATTCTAAGGTATAAATAAAAAAAGGCATTTTTGCATATAATTTTACATTTATCAAGATAAAACTACATAACAAAAATATGGGACTTCTTCATCAGACAAATATTCAAGAGCTAATCGACAGAAACGTCAAAGGAAAGATTGTCCGGGTTGGTGGCAGGATGAACCAGTTGCTGGATTACAAAGGATGCCAGGTAACCGACATCAACATTTTTGACGGAGGGTACGGATTGGTTCGGAATAATTACAGCACAATAAGCAATTTATACAAAACGTCAAAACGTCAGCTAAGGCAAGAAATTTTCTGGATACTTTACGGTGAACGTGAGATACGTGATCGAAAAACCTTGGTTTTGGATCTTCATTTTGCCTCATCAAGAAAAGCCTTGTTTCACAAATATGACGCATCCCTTTCAAGCAACGTTATAGAACACTCACCCAACCCCATCTGGTTGCTGCTCAATTTCTATTTCATAACAAAAGAAAATGGTTTTCAATACCATGCAATTCCAAATTACCGGTATACCTTTGATGAATTTAGAAAAGTAACCTCACTAGAACATATGGTCGACGACTTCAGAAAAAAGATTTGGTTCGACGATCAAACCCACAATGAAGAATACATCCAATCTGCGATTGAAAGAAATGGACATCAACGTAATCTTCACCATAAGTACCCAGTAGCTTATCCATACATGCATATGCATGTTTTTGATGAGAATAATGTACGAGCTTTGGCGGAATATATGTTTGAAGAAGTTACTGTTGACTTTCTAAAAACCGATAAAATTAATGACAATTTATTGATTTTCAAAAATAAATTGAATTCTCAATTTTTAGAAAAACATGGTATTCAGATTGAGGAATATCAATCTTGGATTCAAAAAATGGTTTAAGTCGAACCTTAAATAAAATAAAACAATGGATTTATTGATTGGCAACTGAAGGTAGTTTATCATTTTACACCACATGCAAATAGGTAGAAAAGATGTGATATGGAATTATGCCGCAACCTTTATGCGGATTGCTTCAGGGATCATTATTTTGCCCTTGGTTCTAAAATTGTTACCAAGCGAGGAATATGGACTCTGGAACATTTTTCTAACCATCAGCACCCTTCCTGCTTTGTTCGATTTTGGATTTTCAAATTCATTTACCCGAAATGTCGCCTATGTTTATAGTGGTGTAACAGAATTAAAATCGGAGGGATTTATTGCCACCAATACAAAGTATCCTAAAGTTGATTTCGGCCTTTTAAAAAGCGTAATTGGATCAATGCAGCGGTATTATGGCATCATGGCAGTAATCTTTTTGGTCGTCTTTACAATCGGAAGCCCTTTTTACATGAGTTCTGTACTCGAAAAGTATTCAGGAAACAAGCAAGAAATATGGATTGCATGGTTTGTTTATGGGGCAATTGTGGCCTATGAGTTTTATACTTATTATTACAACTCATTAATGACCGGCAGAGGTTTTATCAAAAGGAATATGCAAATCGTGATCCTATCCCAGAGCCTTCGTATCATTGTTTCCGTGATTTGCCTACTTTTGAATATGGGTCTCCTTTCCATGATCATTGGCATGCTGGTTGGGGATATCCTGAATCGGACCTTTTCTTATTATTCATTTTTCGATAAAAAAACCAGTGCAAACCTTCGGACAACCCCCTCTTCTATGCCCGTCATGAAAGTAATGAAACTCATGGCACCCAATGCATTGAAAATTGGGTTAACAACCTTGGGATACTTCACATTGTCTCAGGCCATCATGCTGATTTCTCCTTATTTCCTATCACTATCCGAAATTGCACAATATGGTATATCGAAACAAATGATCGGCTTAATCTACAGTATCGGAGGAACCTGGTTTGGCACATTTTATCCTCAGCTTAACCGATACCGGGTGCACGAAGATCAATCAGGGATCAAACGATTATACCTCAAGGGAATCATCGTACTTTTCGTCATTTTCATTACTGCTGGTTCAGGTTTACTTCTTCTTGGCAATCCAATCCTTCAAATCATCCATAGTAAGACAATGTTGTTAAACAATTGGCTTTTAGCTCTCATGCTTGTGTTTTCCTTTTTCGAGGCCGTTCAGTCCATATCGACATCAACATTATTGACCAAGAATGAAGTTCCTTTTTTTAAAGCGGTTCTGATTTCTGGTGCGTGTTCTTTACTTTTGCTTTTTATCTTGCTTGAATCGACCGATCTGGGAGTTCTTTGCATGATACTAGTTCCCGGTATCGCCCTGATGGCATATAACAATTGGAAGTGGCCAGGCATCGTGATGAGGGAACTCAACGTTAAACCTGTTGATTTTTATCATATAATTGTAGATAAAACAAAAATTTTAATACTGAGATTTTTTCAATAATCTTATGATGGGCAACATAAAAATAAAAATCCAAATCTGTTTCTATTTTCCATTTTTGAAAAACAGTCAGAGTCGTACCCTCTTTGGCAATATGTATTCAAGCTTTTTCGATGCATTAAGAAGATCAGGGGTTGGGGTAACTTGCGCAACTGAAATTGATGCGATCAAAGGCGATGTTTTGGTTGTGGTGATTGGAGGAGGTTATGAACCATTAGCCGCTAAAGCAATGCATGCATATCAGGAACCCATTATTTTATATGTTCACAACACCTATTTATCGTTCTATAAATCATTTTTAAAAAGGTGGCAAAGCCGAATTTTATTTGCCTATAATCCCGACTATGCAACCTTGAACTACCAGAAATACAACTCAGTGCAAATTCCTTACTATCATTTCCCTTTCGGATCAGACAAACAAATCTTTTATCCGATGAACCTCGCTAAAAAATATGATATTGCATTCCTGGGTAATGCTAACAGTGGTTTTGGCCGAGATAGATACATTCAACCTCTTGTGAAATATATCAGAAAGAATAATTTGAAAATTTTTCTTGCCGGATCAGGGTGGGAGAAATTCGGATTTCCTTACCAAATTGTTGAGAATGGTACCCAGACCAATGAAATTTATAATTCAAGCAAAATTTGCATTAACATCCATAACGACAGGCAGTATTTGGGCATCGATAAGGAAATGGATGCAAATAACCGCCTCTTCGACCTGGCAATGGCACAATGTTGCCAGATCAGCAATGGTGAAAAAATGATCAGGAAATATTTTGAGCCCACCGAAGTAATTGCTGTCGATGATCCGCAGAAGTGGATAAATAAAATCGATGAATATCTGAATAACCCAGAAGCCAGACGCGCAATAGCTGTTAATGCACGATCCAGAGCATTGAAAGACCACCAATGGGATAGTAGGGCCAACGACTTTATTCAAATGATCGCTGAGAATATTCCTGAATGGGAAAAAAAGGATCAGAAAATAGGAATTCCGACACACTGTCTCCGTTATCTTGATCAATATATAATATCACCCTACAAAATAAAAGATGTCCGCACTGGTGTCTATTAAAAAATGTTAATCTAATTTAAAGTCCAAATGCAGTTGGCA
>CAZSIK010000176.1:0-9051 GCA_964606515.1 uncultured Prolixibacteraceae bacterium | reverse complement strand
ATAACATTTTGGTTTTTATGTTTATATATGGATAAGTTTTTATTGTAAACAAATTAACCTAATCTACTAGTATGAAGATTAACAGTATGTTCGCTTTGTTTTTATGCCTTTCATTCGGCCTTTCTGCAAAAACAAGCACCATAATAGATCCTGCTTATGAATTCAAGTCAACAGGGATTATGAATGTGAGTAAGATTGAGTTTACTGATACGGCAACTTTTTTAACAATCAACTGCACCTTCATTCCCAAATGGTGGGTGATGTTTACCAACGACAAGACAATACGCGACGTGGAAACCGGACAGGAATATCGGGTTCAACGTATTATCGGTGCTACTTTTAACGAACGTTTATGGATGCCCGAATCGGGCGACAGCGCTGTAGTTCTTGTATTTCCTCCTCTTCCGGAAACGGTTAAGAAAATTGATTATGATCAGATTTTTGGAATTTCGCTCGATCCCAGTAAAGCTGAGACAAGAAGCCCTGCAGCCCTGCTTCCTGAGGTGAAAAACTGGATGGATGCCCAACTTGCCAAAGCTAAGGCTAAACCCCTTGCAGACTTTAAATTGCCTACGTTTTTTAATGAGGCACCCGCTCGTTTAATCGGTTGCATCAAGGGTTACGACCCTCGTGCTGGATTCTCGACGGGTATTGTCTATTCAAGGAACGAGTTCACCCGGAACGATTTTCCGGTTGTGGCTCAGATCAGCCCCGACGGCCGCTTCGAGGTGGAAATTCCGATGAACACCCCGAAAAATAGCTATGTAGTTTTTAACGATCAATATACTTTCCCTTTTTACATTGAACCGGGACATACCCTTGCCATGACACTCGATTGGGAAGAATTTCTTATTGCCGACCGTAAACGCAACCTCCGTTACAAGTTCAAACAGATTAAATTCGGAGGGCCCCTGGCAAGCATGAATGAAGAGCTGTTGGCTTACGAAGCACCAGAACCCGACTATCAGAGCCTTCAGGAAAAAAGGAAAACAATGTCCCCTGCTGATTTTAAAGCAGAACAGGAAAATGCACTTGAAACCAATCGGGTAAAATTTGAAGAGCATTTGAAAAACAATCCCTTGTCGAAAAAAGCTAAGACGATATTGTACAATTCCCTTGTGCTGTCGAATGCTTCATACTTGTTCGATTTTTTGATGAATCGCGATTATTATGCCCGGCAAGACACCGCCAATGCAATCTTAAAATTGCCTGTTGACGATACGTATTACGATTTTTTAAAGAATATCGACCTGAACGATCAAAGCCTCTTGACAACAAGGGAATTCAGCACTTTTATCAACCGATTTGAATATTGCAGCATGTTCAGCAAAGCAAACAAATTGGTTGAAGAAAAAAGCAAACAGCAAAAAATTAGTCCTGAAAAAACAATTCTTGAATTTTTTGTTGAAAATAAAATTGAATTGACAGAACTTGAAATTGACTATCTTAAAATCACGGGTAAGGAACAAATGACCGATGAAGAAAAGGCCGCCTACAAAAAAATGAATATTGCAAGGGATTTTAATTCACGGCACAAGGACCTGATCCAACAATATGCCGAAACTTACCTTGCTCCCTTGTACAAAAAGCAAGCAGAGAACAGGGAACAAGATATATGGAAAGCCAAGGATTCAATTCTGGTTAGCGATATGGGTTTAAAACCTTGTTTGGTTTATGAAATAGCCAAAGTACGATCGCTAAAATTCTTCTTCACCAATCATCCAAAAGAAAAAGCCCTTGAATTATGGAACTTCCTGAAGCCTGGGATTCAAACTGCTTATCTGGTACAAACGGGCGACCGATTACTCTACGAGTCTTTTCCTGAATCGGCTGCTATGGCCACCCCACTGCCCGAAGGTATTGGGGCCGATATCTTTCGAAAACTGATTGAACCGTTTAAGGGCCAGTTATTGTTTGTCGATTTTTGGGCAACTACTTGTGGACCCTGTATCTCGGGGATGAAAAACATGAAGCCCGTTCGTGAAAAATTTGCCGGCAACCCCGACTTCGATTTTGTATTCATTACCGATGAGCGAAGCTCGCCCGAGAAACAATACAATGAAGTGGTAAAAGAACAGGGATTGACCCACGTCTATCGTATCCCCAAGGACGACTTCAACCATTTACGGCAACTGTTCAAATTCAATGGCATACCGCGTTACGTGGTAATTGATCCTCAAGGGTGTGTAATCGACGGGGACTTTGGCTTGTATGCAAATTCGTTCGAATCCGAATTGGCCAAGCTTTTACCGGGTTATAAAAAATAAAGATTCCCGACCTGAAGAGAACACATTTGCTCTTCAGGTCGGGTTATTCAATTATAACTTTTCGAAGTTTTTTTAATGGCTCAAATCGAATAGCGTTCAATCGCAGCCCTGATAAACTCCCCGGGCATGAGGCTAACTTTTTCTATTTCGCTGATGGTCAAACCCTCGTAATGAAGCCGGACACATACATGCTCCATCGATTCGCCTACCTCGATGATGTGATGGTCGGGGTCGTAGAAACGCAGCACCCGTTGTTTCCAGGGCTGTTCCCGCAAGGGATGGACCCACTCAACCCCATGTTGCATCAATCGTTGGTTGAAGGCTTCCACATCGTCGTATTCAAAATAAATTTCAAAGTTGTTGCCGCCGGTTTTAATTTCTTTTCCATCGATCAGGTTCGAGAAATGGCTGGCGAGGTGAAGCGAAAAATTGCCTTCAAAAGTAATGTTCTCACCAAAATCCATGATCACTTTTTGATCGAGCACCGTTTCGTAAAAACTACGGGCGCGTTGCATGTCGGCCACCACCAGCAGCGGACATACGAATTTAGGTTTGTTGCTCATTTTGTTCATTGTTTTTTGTTTGAGGCAAAGCTATTTCTTCGTTGTTGTCGATAATTGTAAAAATCGGACGTTTTTATTCTCGTGCAAAATTTTTGGGGTAGCGCCCGTGAAGCGCTTCACTTCTTTAATAAAATGAGCCTGGTCGTAATAATCGCCTACCGGCTTAAATTCGCCCTGAGCTATGTGCTGGTAAGCGGCATGACATTTCAGGATGTTGGCAAATGTTTTCAAAGGGAGACCAAACTGCTTGTTGAACCATCGGTTAATTTGACGTGGACTCCAGCCTACTTGTTCAGCCAATTCGTTTACCGTAATGCTCCCGTGCCTGTTGTACAAGATTTGGAGCAGGCGGAACTTACGCTGGTCGATGGTTCCGGGTTCAGGTAACAATTGGCCGATTTTTGTTGTCATGTGGGCCGTAAACACTTCATGGGAAAAAAATATGGGTTTGTCCTCTGTCCAATAATGATCTGGAAGGTCAAGGGCTGTATCGATTATTTTTTCAATCGGGAGCTTAAATAGGTATTCTGAAGCCAAAAGTTTGAAGCGTACCCCAAAAAAACGGGTATGTTTTACAAAGGCCACATCGATGGGTTTGCTCCAGGTGCCGGTAAGGAAAACCTTAACCAACCTTCCTCCTTCGAAACGGTAAAGCAGATCGAAATAGCCATCGGGAAGGACAGTGTGTATGCCTTGGGCTTCTTCGCTGTCGGAAAACCAAAAGCATTTTACAAAATCGGAAAGCCGGGTATCGGGTTCTTCTTCAAGATAGAACATGTTTGTTCAGGTTATTGCACAAATTGTTGCGAAGATAATTTTTTCCAGCAGAACTTTGTTTGGTATTAAATGCTAAAACAATAGGAAAAGCTAATTAAAGCGACCTTCCAACCACCTGTGTATAAACAATTTTTTGCTGTTCGTGCAGCCCCATTCTTTTATGAAGTACGGAGCGGTTCACCAATCCTAGAACAGCAGTATTTAAACCCGCTGCAGCACAATAGAGGTACACATTTTGGCTGATAAAGCCGGTATCGGCCGCGGCAGTAATGAGTTTATCCTGTTCGTTTTTGAATAGCAGGGATTTCATCTTCGAAAGGTCAGCTACGTATACCAATCCGAGAGGGGCCGATTTCATCATTTTTTGTGTGCCCATATCCTGCCGGATGTCTTCGGAACTAATTTTCCCGAGTTGATGCAACGTTTCGTTATATAGAAACAGTCCGTTTTCCAAGGCTACATAAACCATTATTTCCTGCGAGTTACACGCTGAAGGAGCTGTGCGTTTACTTTTGGTTTGCTTTGTTCCGGGTTGGGTAATTCCGCACGCAGCCCATAAAAGGTTCGAAATTTCTGGTTCAGAAAGGGGTTCATTCGCCCATTTGCGTTTAGTGCGGCGCATCGCAAGTGCTTTCATTAACGGGAATCCCAAATTGGTTTGTGGTGGTGGTAAAATAAATTTTTCCATACAATCAATATTTCGGAACAAAACTAAAGTGTTTTAAAATGATTTACAGCATGATATGACTAAATTTTAAAATTCAAGGGCCTACCTTACCCCCTTATTACCTTTGCCGCCTGTCATCCCGAACACAGTGAGGGATCTGTTTTTCGATATACGAAACAGATACAGATAAATAAACAAACCTGTCATTGGGAGCTTGCAACTTGTTTGCAACCCCGATGTTAACAGGAATCGCCCAGGTGCAGCTGAATGTTCTTATCTGTTAATTTTCGAACAGGCCCAATATCCTGTCCTGCTTTTGCTCGAAAATTTGCTTGAGGGGAATTCTGATCAACCTTGATGTGGATGTTTTAATTGCTTGTTTTGTATTGTGTTGAATTTGTGTTTTTTAACAGTTTCTCATTGGCAATATCAATTGTCCATTTTTTGATTTTTCCCCAATCCCTGAAGTCTCCGGTTTCAATACCTAAAATGAGTTTCCCCATATAATCATCGAATTTCTTTCCACTGGAAGGTAAGTTTCCTGCAAAAACATTCTTTCCGATCGGGTTCAGTCCATGGGCAATTTTATCGGGATAAGTAAGAGCATTTCTCCGTTTCTTTTCCTTTGTTGAAGTAATTGTAGCACAAACAGCAAAAACCACCACATCCTTCCGGGCTAATTCATCCCTATTGAGGTCAATAAACTCAAGAACTTTGGGATTAGGCGCATTTCCATGAATTGCCGAACCAATAATAATCAAGCCGTATTTTGAAAGGTCCATCTTCTTCTTTTCGGCAGGTATAGTTTCTGCCATGATCGATTCATTGGATAAATACCGTCTCATACTGTCGGCAATCTCTTTTGTGGATCCTGAAAATGAACCATATACTATTAGTGTATTCGTTCCCTGCGGATAAGCTGTACTATTCATCATTAAGATTATTGAAATGGTTATAATCGTTCTCATTCCCATCATTGTTTTGTTCTTGTTTTTAATAGCTTCCTGTAATGTAACCCAATCATTATACCTGTTACTATTAGTACGATCCAATTTATCGCAATAGTCGCAACTTCGAAAAGATAACTCCTTTCTAGGCCATATTTAAGAGTGTACAAAAGGAAAGCAATTAGGGTTAATCCCAATTGGGAAAGGAGAATAATGCGGATAGCCATTTCTAATCGGGTTCTGTTAGAAAAAGCGAACGCAAGGAAAAACAAGGCGATTGACATGGTGCTGTAGCCTAATTCTTCCATGGCGATAAACATCCCATGCCCATTATATTGGGTGATTAGGGCAATCCCTTCTGTTTCGCCTTTCATCATACTCATTGGCACAACCGAAAATTGTGTGAAATAGGCTATCAGCAAAACCGTAGCTGATATAACTGAAAATACTGTGCTTAAGAAGGTAAATACTTTATTCGTTTTATTCGAAATAAAATGACTTGCCACAATGAACACCACAAAAGCAAACAACTGAAATATGGCCAGGTACATCCAATTGTAATCCCTGGGATAATACAAAAGGATATCGGTGAAAGGATAATCCATGCAATTACCAGGACAGTAGGGCCCCGATGGGGGTATGGCTTTCATGGCAAACCCGAAGGTAATAAGGGTCAGGACGGATAAAATTGTTGATGCGTAAATGCCCAATTTTATCGAATTTAGGTCTTTGATGTGCTCCATGGTTGTCTTTCTTTATAGATTTAACGCTACAAACTTCGAAAGAAAAATGTAGTCAATCGTTCGGATAGGTAGGGGCGAACGTGTTGCTTCCGGGAAAGAAACGAAAAGTAGGGTTAAATGCCCTGGTTGCTTTTTAAGTATTCTGAAGGGCTTGTTCCCATTTCTTTTTTGAAGAAAGTATTGAAGGTCGTTTTTGAATTAAAGCCGCTCTCGTAGGCTAGTCCAAGTAATGAAAAACCCTTGTATTTTGTGTTTTTCGAAATTTCAATGAAATGCTTCAGGCGAAGGGTATTCAGGTACTCGTAGAAATTTTTCTTTTCGTATTCGTTCAAATACTGCGACAACTGGTTCGGGTTGATGTTGATTTGTTCCGATAGCTGGGCCAGGCTAAGGGTAGAATTTAAAAACAAACGCTCATCCGACATGAGTATTTGAAGTCTCGAGTGGATGGTTTCAGCCATTTCTTTTGTCAGAGCTGAGTTCTTGTATTTTCTGGTTTCAGTATCAGCGGAGCTGGTATGGGCTATAAACGGGACCATTTTAAGTGCATTTATAAAATGGCTGTCGTGGCGCAACTCGTCCCAATTGCTGTCGATGTGGATAAATAAAAACGGCGTTGCCCTGAATTCAATCCCTTTTACCAGATACCTGAGGGCTTGATCGTTCTGCTTGAGTTTTAAATAGAGTAAAGCTATATAATAGACAAAGGGTGCAATAGTTGTCGATACATTTAAATGAGGTTCAATAAGTTTAATTTGTTCGAAAGCATTCTCCGCATCGTCTGAATACGCATAATAAATACCCTTAAGTAAAGGGATGATCCCTGAAAATATAGGATTGCCGCTTAACGAACCGATCAATTCACATGCTTGATGAAATTCCCCAAGTCCGCACAAGGCTTGGATTTTTGTAAAATACGATGCCTGCCAATTGGGAGCCAATTCTATGCTCTGATCCAGGTAAGTCAATGCTTTTTCATCTTCGCCTTCCAGATGATACAGAAAGCCGATGCAATACTTAACATTTTCGCTATACGGATTGAGCCTCTCTGCCTGAAAAAACGAATCGAAAGCCTCGTCAACCTTGCTAAGGGTAGTCAGCGCCAAACCTTTATCGATAAAACCTTGCGACGAACTTGGTCTTAACTCAAGGGCTATATTGGCATTTTTCAAGGCTGCAAGAGGCTTCCATTCCATCCAGAAATTCTTCTCAGAGAGTAGTAAATACAAATCGGGAATTGGAAGCCTCAGCCCGAACAGCTCTTCTATGGTTTTGTCGATTTTTTCGCGGGCAACTTGGGGATTTATTAAACCTATCGACGACAGCCATGTATAACTGTGGCACAAGCCAATTTTTGGTTGATAAAAGGTTGGGGCCAGGGATACGGCCTGGTCAAAATACGATAACATCAGCTCGCTTTTGCTGCTGTCGAGTTGGTTCAGAAGGTATTGACCCCTTAAATATAAATCGATTGCCAGTGCATTATCGGTGACAATACCGGCTTTTTGAGATTTCGGTATGAATTGCTTGTTTATTATCCGCGCGATATCCCAGGCAATCTCATCCTGGAAAATAAAAAGGTCGTTCAGTTGCCTGTCCCATGTTTCGGTCCACACAAGAAGACCGTTTAAAGTGTCGATTAGTTTTGCCGTAATCCGAACTTTACTTTCCTCGTAGCGCACACTCCCTTCGAGCAGGAACGAAACAGTTAATCTCTCGCCAACTTCCCTATAGTCAATCGCTTGGTTATTAAAAACAAACGACGATTTACGCGAAGTAACATAAAGGCCTTCGATTTTCGAAAGGGCATTGATAATTACTTCCGACAGGCCGTCGCTGAAATATTTCTTGTCGTTATCCTCGCTAAGGTTGATAAACGGAATTACGGCAATACTGTATTTTGAAACCATTCAGATTGAAATAGGAATGTTCATAAAAAACAAATCACGGTTGAAAATAATCATTTTTCAGCTTATTGGATGATGGGCTCTTTAGAATACACCTAAAGTTGTTTCGCCTGGTTTTCGTTTACCCTGAATTCAACCATCCTTGCAATCAATTCATGCGGAATTGGCTGTTTTATTGGAAACTGAACCGAGCCTTTTCCTTGCTTGTATTTAGACAGCTCTTCTGAAAAGTACTCGTGCCCGCTTGGTGTGGCGTAAAAACCGATGTGGTTTTTGAAAGCGGCAAAATAAACCAGCGGCTTCCCAAAGGTTTTGTAGGCTGGCATGCCATACGCCATTTCCTCGGTAGCTTCAGGAGCTTTTTCTTTAATGATTCCCCTGATTTGGGCAAGGATTTCCTGAACCTCGGCTGGAAACGAAGCAATATATTCATCTACGGTAATTTGTGCGACTTTCATGGTTTAGGATTTACGTTCCTTTACTTTTTTTTACTTTAAAAGTACAATCGTAGCACGATTGGTCCATAACGCAAAAGCTGCCACCGCACACCGGGCATTTCCACCGTTCTTTCTGTTCCTCCAACCATTGTTGTGCCCCAATGTTTTTTATGCGTTCAAGGTTTTCATAAAGGTTAAGATGGTCGTCGGCCATATGCCGAAGGTGAAGTTTTTTGAGCTGGGTACATGGGTAATGGCCGCATTCGTAACAAAAGGCGATCAGGTTTTTTTTGAGCAGCGTGCAGTCTTTTTTGACCCACGAGCAATTCTTGTTCTGGATGCGGCAGCCCTTGCACCCGTGCTTGAGTTTTTTCTCGGCAAGCAAGCCTTTTTCGCGTGCCAGGTAATGGCTACAGGTGCCGCAATAAATCCCGCAGGGGGCGGCCAGGTTCAGCAAAGCGATTTCATCGGGATGCATCGGCTGATGTTTAAAATGAGTTTTTTAGCAAATATAAGCACAATGAGAAATTATATCCGTAAGGGAAGTTAAAAAAGAAATAATTATTACATTGCTAGGCAAAATCAGGATATTGAATTGAATTCACCACATAAAATGGAAAATTTTTTAAGAGAGCAGATGAATATTGGTTATTACTTAAACTTAATAATACAACTAGCTGATTCAAAATAAATAATATGATACCAGATTTTCAGACTATTATGCTTCCCTTCTTGCAGATTTT
>CAZSIK010000175.1:0-9072 GCA_964606515.1 uncultured Prolixibacteraceae bacterium | reverse complement strand
TTACAAAAGGAACTGGCAGAAACAATATGCCTGACATTAAGGAAGTTACAAGCATCTTGCTTCTTGGGGGTGCCCCTTTTAAAACCCTTTGGAAATATCAGTTTGAGCTAACAGGCTCCATCGTGGGGGTACTGACAAGCAATGCCAACTTCTTGATTGTAGGTAATGACTTGGAAAACAACAATTCTCAAGGAGAACAAAAACAATATACTGGTTTTTCAACCTTTATCGAACGCAATGGAAAAATGGGAAAAACCTATCGCTACACCCAACCTGATGGAATTTGGCTGAACAAGGCCCTTAAAGCCACCAGCCAGCACATGCTGCTATTTGGCAAAACAGGAAATGATCGGTCAGGGAAATCCAAACCTTTGTTTCTTTTGGTAAATGAAACCGGTGAGTTGGAGTTCAATAATACAGATGAGCTTAAAACTGTAATAGTTCCTTATACAGCCGTTGCACCGGGAGCCCCATGACGTTGAAAAACGAGCCTTCGATCCGTTCGGTAGCGACAAACCCGATCCATTCCTGAATACCATAAGCCCCTGCTTTATCGAAAGGCTGGTAGTTCGTTATATAATAATCGATTTCTTCGTTTGTCAAATTTTTAAAGTACACATCGGTAAGTACAGTGAAGGTTCGGGTTTTCTTATTCGAAAAAAGGCACACTCCGGTAGCCACTTGGTGTTTACGGCCTGAAAGCCGGGAAAGCATTCGGTAGGCATCGTAATAATCTTTAGGTTTACCAAGAATCTCATCATCAATGCACACGATGGTGTCGGCAGTGATCACCAGGGTATGGTCATCGATTTCCCCTTCAAATTGTTCGGCTTTTAGCCCGGCGAGATATCCAGGAACTTCCGCAGATGATAGCTCTTCTGGATAGCATTCTTCGACCTCCTTTACAATTTGCTCGAACGATAAGCCTAAACCGGAAAGTAATTCATGCCTACGAGGCGATTTTGAAGCAAGGATAAGTTTATAATTCAGTATCATAGCGTTTCAAAAACAGGCCAATTTCCCTGAGCCCTGAGAACTTGTTCAACCACATCGCGCACACAACCTTCTCCCCCCTTCCGGTCAGAAATGTATTTTGAAACCGATTTGATTTCGTTTACTGCATCAAACGGGCAAGTTGGGATGCCCACCATAGTCATTGCCTGATAATCTGGCAGATCGTCGCCCATGTATAGGATATTTTCAGGATTTATCGAGGTTTTCTGAAGAAACTCGTTTAGAAATTCCATCTTATCGATGGCTCCTAAGAAAATATTATCGATCCCTAATTTATGATAACGTTTCCTGATGTTCTCATTTTTAGCTCCAGAAATAATTGCAACCGGGTAGCCGGCCAACAAAGCATTCCTGATGGCATATCCATCTTTCACACTGGCTGTTCGCATGGGTTCACCCACATCGTTCAATGGTGAGATATCGGAGGAAAGAACACCATCGACATCAAAAATAAATGCTTTTACATTGAGTAACTCTTCTTTAAAAAAAGCCATGAATTCAATTCATTAAGTTATAGATTGATTTTACGGGAGTTTATGGTAATCGGATATACTATCCGATAAGGATTTGTATATTTTTTTCAACTTGGGGTCCTTGATCATGGAAAGGTGTTCGTTCATGATGTTTTTATCGCGCCGCACAGCCGGCCCCGTCTGGGCGGCCCTTGGGGTCATATTTTTCACTTTGGCTGCAGTTTCGGAAATGAGCGGCAATATGATATCGAAAGACATCCCTTTTTCCTGAACAATTTCATAGGCCAATGAATACATGTGATTTACAAAATTACTGGCAAACACCCCAGCCAGGTGAAGCTGTTGGCGTTGTTCCGAGTTGATGATCCTTACATCGCGCGAGACCAAACGGGCAAGATCACACAGTATCGTTTCATTTTCAGCATTATTGGCTTCAATACAAAAAGGAATCTTGGAAAAATTCACATCCCGGTATTTTGAGAAAGTTTGCAAAGGATAGAACACCCCAAAATTATTTGAATACTTCGATAATTCGCCCATCGGGATGCTACCAGCGGTATGAGCTACCAGTTTGTTATTAAAATTGATTTTGCTTAATACCTCCGAAAAAGCCATGTCGCTGACCGATATAAGGTACACATCTGCATCCTGGGTAATTTTTTCAGGATTGGTATCGTACATACACCCCACCAAACGAGCCAGGGAAAGCGCAGATGTAACGGTGCGGCTGTAAACCTGTACAATTTCAACTCCTTTATTATGAAGCTCCAAGGCAACACGGGTTGCTAAATTTCCTGCCCCTATGATGGAAAGTTTGATGTTCATCTGCAAAATTTTCCACAAATATAGTTTTTCAACACGAGAGTATTTTTATTTTTTTCGGGCAAGCTTTGAAAGAATTGATTAGAGAGAAGAAGTCCGGTTCATGAATCGATTACTGACCTCATTCCAGTTGATCAGCATCCAAATTGATTTTAGATAAAGATTTTTATCCTTTTTATACTTATTTAAATAGGCATGTTCCCACATATCAACTACCAATATTGGCATCTTTCCCGGGTTCGAAAAGTCCATCAAGGGGTTGAGGTTTTCAAGGGTATTAAGGATTTCAAGTTCATGATTTTCGTTTTTCACCAACCACGACCATCCGCAACAATCGATCGATGAAGCCATTTCAATGAACTCGAGTTTAAAATGGTAAACATCACCAAATTGTTGGCAAATGGCTTGTTCAAGCTCCGACGACATTTCTCCGCCGTATGGTGAAAGATTATTCCAGAAAAGTTGATGGTTTATCCACCCCCCCATTTCAAACAACAATTCATAGGAAAACTGGTCTTTGTTCGAAAGGAAATAATCAATATCGTATTGCTCAGCTTGCTCTTCGGCCATCAGGGCTAAAAAGTTTTCAAAGCTCTTCATGTGATGGTTCAGGTAATGGTCTTTAACAGATTTTGTATCGAAAACTGGCTCCAGGGCATTCATCGAATAGGGCAAAATGGGAGGAAGAAATTTCTCATGCCCATGTAACCTACTATGGCCTCTGTTTATTCCCCAATAATGTTGATGATACTTTGGGGAAAAATTTTGGTTATCTGTGGTCAATTCCATAAACTCATGTATTCGTTATCCTGTTCAAACCTTCGTTTTGGGTGCTAAAAAACCATAATTTAAGCTATTTTTTTCAAAAATGCCAATAAACAGAAACAAAAACCCGGTTTTTGGCGATTTATTGTATTCTATTAAAAATAAAAACCTGATTTAATTATTTCTTGATATACTTTATACGGAAGAAAATGACGGACATCGTGCTGTTTTTTAAGTGCTTCTCGTAAAAAAGTGGAGGAAAGTTCCATTTGGGGTGCGTCAATCCAGATAAAATTACCTTCGGAATCGGCCTTCTGGGTGTATCCAGGCCTTGGATATACAAGAAAGGTATATCCGGAGATCAATTCTTTATAATTTTTCCACTTCCTTAATCCCTCAAAATTATCGCCACCAATAATAGGAAGAAAAGTAAAGCGTGGATATTTTTCGCCCAGGTACGTAAGAGTATCGATTGTATACGAAGGTTTAGGAAGATAAAGTTCTATATCACAGGCAACAAAACGCTGATCGTCGTCAATGGCCAGCTTAACCAGCTCCAAACGATCGAAATCGTGTAAAAGATGATTCTTCTTTTTGAAAGGATTTTGTGGAGAAACAACAAACCACAATTGATCGATCGGGCCGAATTCAACAAGGTAATTGGCGATGGCCATGTGCCCGATGTGCACAGGATTAAACGACCCAAAGAAAAGCCCGATCTTCATGGGGCCTCAATAAAACGAGTGACTATTCTTTCGCTTTCTTCAAGGGCCTTTTCAAGTTGATCGTTAATGATCACCACATCGAAGCGTGATTCGAAGCTCATTTCGTACGATGCTTTGGCCAGGCGGGTGGCAATGACCTCGTCGCTGTCGGTTGAGCGCTTGCGGAGCCTCTCTTCAAGAACCCCAAACGATGGTGGCCTAATAAAAACCGACAAGGCTTCTTCGCCGTAGTATGCTTTGATGTTGCATCCTCCAGCCACATCAACATCGAATAAAACATGGATACCCTTATCACGCAAGCGTTCCACTTCACTTTTAAGTGTCCCGTAATAAGTACCGGGATAAACCTCTTCCCATTCAAGAAATTCGCCAAGGTCGATTTTGTTCCTGAATTCTTCCGGACTTAAAAAAAAATAATCCACCCCTTGTTGTTCTCCCTTTCTGGCTTGCCTGCATGTTGCCGAAATGGAAAAACCCAGGTTCAATCCTTTCGATAACAGATGTTTCACTATAGTGGTTTTCCCCGAACCAGATGGAGCTGAAAATATGATTAATTTACCTCTCAAAACCATTTTTTTTAATTAAACAATACTGGCTTTTATAAAATATTGAGCGCCTGCTCTTTAATTTTTTCCAACTCGTCTTTCATCTGAATAACCAACTTTTGAATTTCCGAATGATTGGCTTTCGAACCCATGGTATTAATCTCCCTTCCGATTTCCTGTGCGATAAAACCCAGTTTTTTACCTGTTTCATTATCGTCGTTCAAGGTTTCTACAAAATACCGACAATGGTTTTCCAATCTCACCTTTTCTTCGTTGATATCGAGTTTTTCAAGGTAGAAGATCAATTCCTGTTCAAAGCGGTTGGGATCGGCCTGGGCATTCAGTGAAATGTCTTTCAAAGCATCGTACAACCGGTTTTTTACCCGTTCGATCCTTTCTTCTTCATAAGGTTCAACATAATTTTTTAGTTCGATTATCCTTTCGATATGGCTGATAATATCGGTTTCTAAAGCTAATCCTTCCTGAATCCTGAATTGTTTTACCTGATTGATTGCTTCATTGATGGCCCCGAGAATAATAGTCCATTCTGCTTCATCAAGTTCCTCGTGATCGACTCTTACCGAATCGGGAAGGCGAAGTATGGTGGGCAATAGTGACTCACCCTGGGTTAAGTGCAGGTCATCGTATATCTCGTTCATCTGCCTGTAATAGTCGAGCACGATGGGTTTGTTGATCGAGGCGTTGCTGGTAGTTCCCAAATTCTCGCAAAACAGTCCAAAATCGATTTTGCCCCTGGTGAGTTGTTCCGAAATGATCCGGCGCACCTCAAGGTCTTTCTCCCTATAGGTGGATGAGAAACGACTATTGATATCCAATTGTTTACTGTTCAGCGATTTGATTTCTACCGTAATCTTTTTGGAAGACAGTTCACATTCAGCCTTCCCGTAACCTGTCATTGATTTGATCATAAATTTTAGATTTTGCTGCTAAAATAAAGTTTTCGCCCGACAAAAAGGTTTATGGATGAATTAAAGTGAGGTTTTAGCTAAAAATAGAATAGAAAGATAGTCAACAACCTGAGCTGAGGGCATTACTTCACCAGAATGGCCCCGGCAAACCAATCTGGCTTCGGGTTGGGGAGCGTTCAACAATGCATAGTTGATCAATGCCATAATCGGTCCGTAGCCACATACCGAAATTTGGTGTTTTTTTACTGCCGAAGCCACGCCAATCGGGTTCATATCTATAATTTCGTCGAGTACAAACTGGTCTTTCCGGTAACCGATTTCGGGATGTTCGTAATGTGAAAAATCGCTCGATGCAAGTACAAGAATTTTTCGCCCAGAAAGATCAACTGCATTTTTTATTTTGAAAGCCAACAGTTTAGCAGATTCAAGAGTTTGCTCGTTCATTGTAATCATTACTATCTTAAAAATTGAAGGTATAAAAAAATGCAACAAAGGCAGCTGCACTTCACCCGAATGTTCGTTTTGATGAGCACCCTGACAAGGTTCTATTTCAAGAAGTTCTTCAAATTCATGGTCAATACGAAGAAGGCCATACGGAATCTCCCATGCATCGTACCCGCTCGTATTGAAGGATCCAAGCCCTAAACCCCTGTGGTTGGGATTAATCACTACCACAGTTTCAAAATAAGCTCCCGATTCGCGAATACTTCGGTATAGCGGTATCGCTTGCCACGCCGAATAGATATAGCCGGCATGAGGTACTACCCCTCCTAGTATTTTTTGTCCTGGTTCAATCTTAACCAATTGCCTAACAGAACGATGATCTATATCACGGATTAGTTCGTCCAACTTTTGGCTTAATGCCGGGTAAAATTGCCCAGCGACTGCTGCTTTCCGTACCTTTTCCATCCTTACTTTGTTTCTTCAGTATATTTTAAAGTAGGACAGCACCTTTTCCTTGCACGACGTACAGCATCCTGTTTCATCCATCCCTTTAATTTTCAGATGATAATAAGTGCGTTTAATCAAGGTTTTTCCACAAGACGGACAAAAAGTATTGCTGTGCAATTCAGTTGCAAGGTTTCCAATATACACATGTTTCAATATCGATTTGGCCAGATCATACAATTCAAAAAGAGTTTCGGCAGGGGTAGGATACTGTTCCAATTCGAACCGGGGGAAATACCGTGAAAGGTGCAACACGGTATCGGCCCCAAGTTCATTGGCGATCCAACGGCACATCGCTTCAAATTCATCGTAATCGTCGTTAAAAGTGGGAATAACCAGATTGGTAATCTCAAGATGTTTCCCTGAGTGCGCCACCTTAATCAAGGTTTCCAAAACCGGACCAAGAGTCGCCTTGGTTTGCTTCAGGTAAAAGTGTTTATTAAATGCCTTAAGATCAACATTGAATGCATCGATTACCTCGAGTAAGCCTTCGAGCGGCAGAGCGTTGATGTATCCGTTTGTAATCATCACTGTTCTCAGCCCGGCATTTTTTGCAAGGTTGGCGGCATCAAGAACAAACTCGTAACTCACAATGGGTTCGTTATAGGTAAAAGCAATCCCAATGTTTTCTTCAGTTTTTAGCGCAATCTCTATCAGTTCTTCAGGCGAAACTTGCCTTATTATGGGTGGTTTAAATGCACTGCATTGCGACAAGGTATGATTTTGACAAAAAACACAATGCAAATTACAGCCTATCGAACCTATTGAGAGAATCTGACTACCTGGATAAAAATGGTACAATGGTTTTTTTTCAATAGGATCGAGACTCAGGGCAGAAAGCTTTCCATAAGTTTCAGCGATCAATACTCCTTCCCTGTTCCGGCGTGCATGGCAATCGCCATAATGTCCTTCTCCAATGGTGCATGTTCTCGGGCACAATTCACACTTAACTATCCCATCAGGTCCCTTCATGTAGAAAGCTGCTTCTTTCATATGCTTCATTGGTTTTGTTGAATACAAGTTATCCTTACTGCCCAATATTTCCAAGCGAATTATCGGAAATTTAGCCATATTTGCTTGTTTTTATGTCATTTTATCCTATTTACTGTTTTTTAGTTGAAATTTTGATGATGTGCCCATGACTTCGATAGATCAAATTTGGCATAATGAAGAATATAGTTTGTATAATCTTGTAATGTTGCTTCAAACCCAAGGAGAACAAGAACAAGAACTTTTTGCCCGCTCGGCAAAGATTAAAGAGGTACACAGGGGAAACAAGTTATATTTCAGGGGTTTGATTGAACTTTCAAACCATTGCAGCAAAGATTGTTTTTATTGCGGCATCAGGCACTCGAACCAGTTTGTCAGAAGGTATTTTTTAAGCAGCAAACAAGTTCTCGAGGCAGCCAGGTTTGCTTATGAAAGCAGTTATGGTTCTGTTGTAATTCAAGCAGGCGAACTAAAAACCAAGGGCTACATCCGAAAAATCACCAAACTGATCAAAGAAATCAAGAAATTGAGCAATGGCGAATTAGGCATAACCCTCTCGTTGGGAGAACAAAGCGAAGAGACTTTTCGCGAATGGTTTCATGCCGGGGCCCATCGTTACCTGCTCCGAATCGAAACCAGCAACAAAGAGCTGTACGAAAAGCTCCATCCTTCGAACCACCAATATTCGGTGAGACTCGAATGTCTGGAAGTTCTCCGCAAAATAGGTTTTCAGGTTGGTACAGGGGTCATGATAGGACTTCCTTTTCAAACACTCGAAGACCTGGCCTCCGATCTCCTTTTCATGAAAAAATTCGATATCGACATGGTGGGAATGGGGCCTTACATCGAACATGCCTATACCCCACTCTATGCCTATCGCGATGGTTTGTGGCCTATTGAGCAACGCTTCGACCTTACACTGAAAATGATCGCTATTTTAAGAATCATGATGAAAGACATCAATATTGCTGCTACTACTGCTTTACAAGCAATTGACCCCTTAGGAAGGGAAAAAGCAATAAAAATAGGGGCCAATATTATCATGCCCAACATAACCCCAGGTTTGTACCGAAACGATTACGCCCTTTATCCCAACAAACCCTGCATTGACGAGGAATCAGAACAATGCAAAGGCTGTCTCGATGCACGACTTGCCCTTGCCGATAGCGAAATTGGATATGGAGAATGGGGCGATTCTCTTCATTTTTTCACTCGTAAAAGCCAAGGTTAATACCCATTTTTGCAGGCAATCATACTTTTAAAAAATTAAAATTCTTGTTGAGAAAATAGAACATCCGATAAAGGTTCCTTAGTTTGAATTGCTTTCATCAATTTTAAATTTTCCATAACTTCTTGATTTTCCTTTGAGTAGATCGGGAAGCAGTTCATTTTTAACCCAATCGAAATTTGGCGCTTCTGAAAGAATTTGCCGGTACATGGCCTCAGCCCTATCTTTTCTTCCTTGTTTGGCATAAGCTTGCCCCAGCCATGCACCCAGATTGTAATACACCCAATTACAGCCTCCTTGTTTTTTATAAAGGGCCAATGCTTTCTCATAATAGGTGATGGCCAGAGGTTTATTTCCCCCAACAAAAGCAGGCCTGAAATACAGTGAGTTTGCAAGCTCGATCCATGGAAGAGCCTGATCGGGAGAAAGTTGTATGGCTTTTTTCACCCTGGCACCATTCTCTTTTCCTAAAACAGGAGCTTTCCATACCTGTAATCCAATTTTAAATCCTACATTCGCAGCCGACAGTGCGTATAAAACCCCATTATCGGGTGATTGTTTTATTGCTTCTTCCAGACGTCTTTCATATTTTACCATCTCTTTTTTGGCTTCGCTGTCCTGATCGTTTCCCAG
>CAZSIK010000174.1:2708-9102 GCA_964606515.1 uncultured Prolixibacteraceae bacterium | reverse complement strand
AGGATGGAAACGGATACCGCCTTTGTATGGGCCAATGGCACTGTTCATCTGGATGCGGAACCCCCTGTTGATTTGGATTTCACCATTATCATCAATCCAGGGTACCCTGAACATCATTACCCTTTCAGGTTCAGCCATTCTTTCAAGAACTTTTGCCTGACGGTATTTCGGGTTCTCTTCGATGAAGGGCATCAGTGATTCAACAACTTCCTGGACAGCCTGATGAAACTCAGCTTCTCCTGGGTTCTTGGCAATTACCTTTGCCATAAACTCGTTTACTCTTACATCTAAAATGTCGGACATACTTCTTATTTTTTAAGTTGATAATTTTAAAAAGGACAGTCCAAATGTACAGTTCTTGCGAGTTTAGTCATAATGTTAGGGCATCATTTACGTGATTTACGTATCCTTTTCAGGAATATTTTTATACGAAAAATTAACAAATACAAGAAGGTTTATCCTTAGAATCCGGAGTCTTTTCTTCTCACTTTGATGCGCATGGCATCTTTTACTGGTTTTTCAGACACCAGAATCAGGTAACCGCCACCGCCTGCTCCGGCCAGTTTCCATGCCAGGGCTTGGCTTTTGTATTCATCGATTGCCTGTTTTACTTTTTCGTCGAGCATGGCCGGGAACATGGCCGTTTGCGCCTCGAACGATTCGAGAAATGCTGTGGCAAAGCGATAAATGTCTTTGTTAATAATAGCTTCCCAGGCTTTCTCAGCAGCATCGGCCAATCTTTTCACATTTTCGGTATTGATGTAGGTTTCTTTCAGTAAGTCGAGCCCTTTAGGCCGGGGCCAAAGCAATACCATATATAGATAAGTTTCGAGCCAGGTCAGTATTTCTTCGTTATGGATCGATTCGAATTTCTTGGGCCAGTAAGCATTGTCGTAATAGTGCCTAACCAAGCCAGGCATACAGATGCCGATTGCATCCTGGGCTCCGGAAATGATTTCGGAACCCGGGTTGTTTTCAAATTTGAACAGGATTTCAGCAATTCTTTCTGGTTTTTCAAGTGGAAGATGATAAGGCCATATTTTTTTTGCGGCGTTACGGGTCGAGGTACTCATTCCGCAACGTTCGTTGTATTCCACAATGGGTTCGAGTGAAAGTGTTATGGCCCATCCTGGATGAAACTTTGACACATAGGGCTGGTCGATCCAGGTGCCGGCCAGATCGATACGATAGGGGAGGGAGCAAGTGTAATTTTGTCTTATTGAAGTAGTGCTCCGGGGGGGAAGACCCGCTTCGGGTATTCTTTCGAGTACTATAAGTTCAATGCCCAATTCATTGCAAAGTTGTTGTTTGGCTGGCGAATAACCATCTTCGTTCACGATAAAATAATGGGGTTTCAGGCTGCGGAGCTCGGTTTCGAAGTCCATAATCCCATTACCCGAGTTGATAAAAGCATCCTTCACAAAGCGCACTGATTTAACCATGTATAAACGTTCCTGCTCGCTGTTGATTGTATGTCTGCCTTTGAGATCAGCCACTGTGGCATCGGAGCCTAAGCCTACATAGAGTTCGCCAAATTGTGCGGCTTCCTTGAAAAAAGCCACATGCCCGCTGTGCAGCATGTCGTAGCAACCCGATACAAATACTTTTTTAGTCATTGTGTTATTCAAAATAATTCATTGTTTCGTATCCTCCTTCACGAAGGTAGCTTTCTTTCTGCATCAGGTGAATGTCGGATTGCATCATGTCGGCAACCAGTGCAGGAAGGGAGTAGCGTGGTTCCCAACCCAGAAGGGTCTTCGATTTGGTAGGATCTCCAATCAGGAGGTCTACTTCAGTAGGTCTGAAATAGCGATGGTCGACACCCACGATCACTTCTTTTATCGCTGCACGGGAAACAATCTGGTCAAGATATTTTTCTCCAACTTTGTCGATGAATTTTTGCTGATCAACATTGATAAGAACCCCGATTTCTTCTGCTCCTTCACCCCTGAACTCGATTTCCATCCCAATTTCGCGTGCTGCCAGGTCGATGAAGTCGCGGATGGTGGTAGTGACCCCTGTAGCGATCACATAATCGTCGGGTTTTTCCTGTTGAAGGATCAGGTACATGGCACGAATATAATCTTTGGCATGGCCCCAGTCGCGCCTGCTGTTCAGGTTGCCCATGTACATGGTTTCCTGCATGCCCAGGGCAATTTTCGAGAGGGCACGGGTTACCTTTCGGGTTACAAATGTTTCTCCCCTAATGGGCGATTCATGGTTGAACAGGATCCCGTTACTGGCATGCATTCCATAGGCTTCACGATAGTTCACGGTGATCCAATAAGCGTATAATTTGGCTGCGGCATAGGGCGAGCGTGGATAGAACGGGGTTTTTTCGCTCTGTGGCACTTGCTGCACCATTCCATACAGCTCGGAGGTAGAAGCCTGGTAAATCCTTGTTTTCTTAGCCAGACCCAGCAAGCGCACCGCTTCAAGAATCCTGAGTGTTCCAATTCCATCGGCATTGGCCACATATTCGGGGGTTTCAAAACTTACTGCAACATGGCTCATGGCAGCAAGGTTGTATATTTCGTCGGGTTGTGTTTCCTGTATTATCCGGGTGATGTTCATGCTGTCGGTTAAATCGCCGTAATGTAAAATTAAATTACGGTCTTCGACATGAGGATCTTGGTAGAGATGATCGATCCGGTCGGTATTAAACAGCGACGATCGTCTTTTCATGCCATGAACAATATATCCTTTTTTCAGAAGATATTCAGCCAGATAAGCTCCGTCTTGTCCGGTTATTCCGGTGATCAGTGCAACTTTTTGATTCATTATTAAGCTTTTAATGTTAGGTAAACCCACTTTGGGTTCGGTGCAAAAATAAAAAGATAATAGTTAATTTCTAAGGAATACACGTAAAATCGGCTCACTGTTGCGATTAGTCAAAGTTTTTCTTCTTAATATTGTACAATAATTACCTAATGATCGCAACAATGAAAAAGAAAATCTTACTCCTGTTTTTCCTGTTTTCTGTTTTTTCCATTTTTGGTCAGTCGGACGATAATTTTTCGCTTGATTTTTATGGTTTTATCAGGGCCGATGCCTATATGGATACCTATAAAGGTTACGATCTTGGACACGATATTTTTTACCTTCTACCCAACTATTCCCTTTATCAGGGAATTGATGTTAACAAACAAAAAAGTTCGAACATTAGCGCGATGGCTTCCCGCTTTGGGGTTAAAATAAAAGGACCCGATTTCATGGGTGCAAAATTTTTGGGTACCATGGAACTCGATTTTTGCGGGAATATGAAGAATGTTACCTCTGTATTAAGAATACGCCATGCATTTTCAAGTTTAACCTGGAAACAAAGCCAACTTATTTTTGGACAAACCTGGCATCCGTTCTGTAGTTCCGATCATCTGCCTTTTGTTGCAAGTTTGAACACCGGAGCCCCCTTTCATGCTTTTAACTTTTCACCATTGATCCGTTACAATGCCTTGCTGGGAGGATTTACACTCGGATTTTCATTGGTTTCAGAAAACCAGTTTGTTACAAGTGCTGCCGACCATTCGGTTTACCTGAACTCGAACAATCATGCCCAACGGAACGGAACTATTCCTGAAGTGGTTGTAACCGGCGATTTTAATATTAACGATATTTTCTTCATGGGTGCTGGTGCTGAATACAAAAGAATTAAACCCCGTCTGACGATGACGAACGAAGCCGGGGTTGTTTCGCAGGCCACCAGCTTACTGGCCAGCACCGCTTTGATGGGATATCTTAGGGTAAAGAGCGAAACGTTCTCGGCAATGGCCAAATGCTACTATGGCGAAAATTTAAGTCATCTCCTGATCCCGGGAGGGTATGGAGTGGCCAGCTATGATGTTGCCTCAGGTGTTGAAACCTATACTTGTTATAAAACCCTTACTGCTGTATTTAATGCGCTTTATGGACGGGATTTTCAATTGGGAATCTTTGCAGGGTATGGAAAGAACCTGGGAACAAGTGCCCCATTGAATGATTTTGGAAACGGAACCTATAAAGTGTACGGTCTTTTTACCGAGGTTCGTGATATGATGAGGTTTGCGCCTCAAATTGCTTATACTTTCGGTAAGACCCGTTTCGTGGCCGAATTGGAAACTACCATTGCCTCGTTGGGCAATGGTTCTATTGGTGCTGTTGATGGATTGCCCATATCGGCACACACTGCAACCAATAACAGGCTGGTAATTACCTTCACCCATACGTTTTAATCAATAGGAAATTGTTAAGACATCAACCTGTTTTAACGAAATTTGTAATTCTTCGCGAAGGTTTACCTTAAAAATGACAGTGGGCTTTTCCATAAAATTATATCTTTACCACGTTTTTTTAGAAAGGGTATGGATATGAAAATGATGGATATGGTTACGGTAATACTGGCTGCTTTATCAAAAAGGGGATAATATAACCCGATTTTTCGGGATGATTTTAGTAGAGAATTGTTAATTAAATAATTACCATGTATTTTTCTTTTTCAGGCTTGAATGGGTAATTTTTAGGAAAAGAACACGCTGAAACCCAGAAACAAGTTTAAGTGAGAAAAATAACAGGGTTAAACATTCAAATTAGTGTCAAATGAAAAAACACAACTTTTATGCAGGGCCCTCCATTTTGTCGGAGTATACCAAAGAAGAAACCGCGAAAGCAGTAATCGATTTTGCCGGTTCAGGCTTGTCGATCATGGAAATTTCGCACCGCAGCAAAGAATTTGAAGCAGTTCTGGCCGAGGCTGTAGCTTTGATAAAAGAATTGCTCGAAGTACCGGAAGGTTATGAAGTGCTTTTTCTGCAAGGTGGTGCCAGCATGCAATTTTGCCAGGTACCTTTCAATTTGTTGAACAAAAAGGCTGCTTACCTGAATACCGGAGTGTGGGCAGGGAAAGCACTCAAGGAAGCCAAATTATTTGGTGAAGTGCTTGAAGTTGCCTCGTCGAAAGATAAAAACTTCAATTACATACCCAAGTCGTTCGAGGTACCCGCCGATGTCGATTATTTGCACATTACCACCAACAACACCATTTATGGAACACAGATGGCCAGCGATCCTGATGTGAACGTGCCCATGGTAGCTGATATGTCGTCGGACATATTCTGCCGTCCCATCGATTTTAAAAAGTACAAGCTGGTATATGCCGGGGCCCAGAAAAACCTTGCCCCTGCAGGAGTTACCCTGGTGATCGTTAAAACCGAAGCTCTTGGTAAAGTCGACCGGGTAATCCCAACCATGCTCGATTACCGTACCCACATCGAAAATGGTTCAATGTTCAACACTCCTCCTTGCATTGCTATTTTTGCTGCCCTTCAAACCTTAAAATGGTACAAACAACAAGGTGGAATCGCAGCCATGCAAAAGAAAAACATCGCGAAAGCCAAAGTGCTTTATGATGAACTCGATCGCAATAAACTATTTAAATCTGTGGTGCCCGATCCTGCCGATCGTTCAGTGATGAACATTTGCTTTGTGATGAGCGAAGGAAACGAAGGCTTGGAAAAAGAATTCAACGATTTCTCCAACTCAAAAGGACTGATTGGTTTGAAGGGACACCGGTCGGTTGGTGGCTTCAGAGCTTCGACCTATAACGCGCTCCCCGTGGAAAGTGTGCAGGCCCTGGTCGATGCCATGCGCGAATTTGAGGCAAAACATTAATCAAGCAACGAAAGAGGTTTTGAGGGTTAAACACCCCAAAGCCTCTTTCTTTTTATAGGAAGAACAGCCGAATTGATTCCAATAGAATAAACCTAAAAAAATGGCAATTATAAAAGCATTCAAGGGGGTACGCCCCTCAAAAGCCCTGGCTGCGCTGGTGGCATCGAGACCTTACGACGTGTTGAATTCAGAAGAAGCCCGTGCCGAAGCCCAGGGCAATCCATATTCCCTGTTGAGAATCATCAAACCCGAAATTGAATTTGAACCCGGAAAAGATGAACACCACCCTGATGTGTATAACAAAGCTGTCGAGAATTTTCAACTCTTTCAAAAAGAAGGCTGGCTGGTACAAGATGCCAAAGAGTGTCTTTATATATATGCTCAAACCATGAACGGTCGTACTCAATATGGTTTGGTTGCCTGTGCCTCGGTTGATGATTACCTTAACGGGGCTATAAAAAAGCACGAACTGACCCGTGCCGATAAGGAAGAAGATCGAATGAAACATGTGAGGAATACCAATGCCAATGTGGAACCGGTATTTTTTGCCTATCCTGCCCAAGCTGAAATCGATGCCATCGTGAGTTGCATTGTCAACGGGAAAGAACCTGAATATCAATTTACATCGAACGATGGCTTTGGTCACCAATTTTGGGTGATCGACGAAGACGTTGTGATAAACCGTCTGGTCGAAATGTTCAAAACAATTCCTTCAACCTATGTTGCCGATGGCCATCACCGTACCGCTGCT
>CAZSIK010000174.1:0-2698 GCA_964606515.1 uncultured Prolixibacteraceae bacterium | reverse complement strand
GTTCATTTTCCCGATAATCAGCTTCAGATTATCGATTACAACCGGCTTGTAAAAGACTTAAATGGGTTAAGCCATCAACAGTTGATCGAAAAACTTGAAATCGATTTTCAGGTAGAAAAAATGGGAGCCGATATTTATAAACCCGATCGTTTGCATACTTTCAGCATGTATCTTGACGGGAAATGGTATAAGCTGACAGCAAAAGCCGGAAGGTATAACGACAACGATCCGATTGGGGTTTTGGATGTTACCATCCTTTCAAACCTGGTTTTAAATAACATTTTAGGCATTAAAGACCTCAGAACCGACAAACGGATCGATTTCGTAGGAGGAATTCGTGGTTTGGGGGAATTGCAGAAACGAGTCGATAGCGGTGAAATGGCCGTGGCTTTTGCACTCTTTCCTGTTTCAATGAAACAGTTGATCAATATTGCAGATACAGGGAACATCATGCCGCCTAAAACCACCTGGTTTGAACCTAAATTGCGATCCGGACTTGTAATCCATCTGTTGGATTAAAGCTGGCAGTTATGTCGATTTCCGAAAACATTCATAGCATAAAGCAGCATTTGCCCTTGCAGGTTAAACTGGTGGCCGTTTCTAAAACCAAGCCTGCCGATGCCATTCTCGAAGCATACAATGCGGGTCAAAGGGTCTTTGGTGAAAACAAAGCCCAGGAGATGGCCACTAAACAAGCTGTTCTTCCCAGGGATATTGATTGGCACTTTATTGGTCATTTGCAAAGCAACAAGGTTAAATACATCGCACCTTTTGTTTCAATGATCCATTCGGTCGACAGCCTTAAACTTCTGGTTGAAATAGATAGGATGGCCTTAAAAAATAGTCGGGTAGTCAAGTGCTTGCTCCAGTTTTATATTGCTTCTGAAGAAACCAAGTTTGGGCTTTCTCTCGATGAAGCAGTGGATATCTTATTCTCGGAAGAATATGCCAAGTTGCACAATATCGAAATTTGCGGGGTAATGGGCATGGCTTCTTATTCCCAAAACCAAGAGCTGATCAGGGAAGAATTCCTTACGCTCAAAAAAAAATTCGAATTTTTGAAAGAACGATTTTTTGCTGAAACTCCTTCATTTTGTGAAATTTCGATGGGAATGTCCGACGATTACCTACTGGCCATTGATTGTGGCAGTACCATGGTTCGGATTGGAAGCACTATATTTGGTAGGAGAAACTAGTAAAACAAAACAAGAAAACAGGTAAAGCTATGGCACAACTCACTACTACCTACATGGGCCTCAAGTTGAAGAACCCGATGGTTGCCGGCAGTTCAGGATTAACGAGCTCCGTAAATCAAATCAGGCAACTTGCCGATGCAGGCATAGGGGCTATTGTTTTGAAATCCTTGTTCGAAGAACAGATCAGTAACGAGGTATACCACCTTATTGAAACGGGCGACCCGGGCAATTACCGCGATGCCGACGATTATATCAGGCATTATACCCGGATGAATTCGGTGTATAAATACCTCGAACTGATTGCCGAAGCCAATGCCGCGGTTTCATTACCGGTTATAGCCAGCATCAATTGCACTTCAGCATCGGAATGGACTGGCTTTGCTTCCGACCTTGAAAAGGCAGGAGCTTCGGCCATTGAATTGAATATATATGAATTACCTTCCGACAGAAATAAGCTTTCAGAAGAAGTAGAAAAGAAGTATATCGATATAATTCGTTCTGTAAAGCAAAAGGTCAGTATTCCTGTTGCGGTGAAGATCGGGCCTTATTTCACCAACCTGGTTCGTTTGGTCGACCAGTTAAATGCCCATGGCGCCCAGGCAGTAACTTTGTTTAACCGTTTCTATGAACCAGATTTCAACCTCGACACCCTTGAGTTTACTTCTTCGGAAGTGTTGTCTTCGCCAGGCGACATGCGTGAGTTATTACGATGGACTGGGATTGTTAAAGGGGCGCTTCCAAAAGTTGAAATTGCTGCTTCAACCGGTATTCATCATGGAGCCGCAGCAATCAAACAGTTGTTGGCCGGAGCCCAGGTGGTGCAATTATGCTCCACTTTATATTTAAATGGGTTCGAGACTATTGGAAAAATTACGGGTGAAATCGAAAAATTTATGGGCCAATGGAATTTTTCGTGTATCGAAGATTTTAGGGGCAGAATGAGTTATCAGAATATGTCCGATCCTTCGGTTTACGAAAGGGCCCAGTTTATGAAATATTTCTCAAACCGGAAATGATCAATCGATGTCTCTTATGTTGTTCAATATCAGTTTTCTTTTTATCCGAGTATTAAAATAAATTGGATGGGTAGGTTATGGTTATTGCTATTGTTTGGGTTTTTGGCTATTGTTTCATCCTCCTGCAACGAACGCCAAACTACAACCGTCTCGGTAGGGCATGATTTCAAATCGGGGGGTAACGGAAAAATTGCCGCCATGCTCGATGCCGAACATGAGAAGTTGGAGTTAAGAGGTGATCTTGAGCTTATTTATGGTGAATTCTTAATATGGCTCGCCAATCCTGAAGGTGATACGGTATTTTCCCGCTCGTTCCACGCCGTTTATAACCAAAAATGGGATACTACTTTTTCCGCCGTTCCTGGCGAATGGACTTTTGGCTATCAAATACTTAAATATGAAGACCTCAACCCAAGCGGAACTTTTCGGTTTTCTTTAATCTACTGAAAATTATGGACTATTCATTATTTGATCTGTTAAAGTTGA
>CAZSIK010000173.1:5519-9111 GCA_964606515.1 uncultured Prolixibacteraceae bacterium | reverse complement strand
AATCGGATAGGGTAATTATTTTATCGAGCCCCTCAGCAGCACAAAAGCGTTTTTGGGCAAAGGGCAGGTCGAGCGAAATGCTGATTACCACGACATCGTTTTTTGAACTGGCAATTTCATTGAATTTGCGGTTTTGTTTCTGGCAAACTCCAGTATCGATCGACGGGTAGATCGCAAGTACAATCTTTTTTCCAATAAACGACGAGAGGGCAACCGGCTCCAACGCCTGGTTGATACCTGTAAAATCGGGGGCTTTTTGTCCAACTACGACCGGGGTACCTGTTAGGCTTACCGGTTTTCCTACGAAGGTTACTAATCCTGTTCTTTCTGACATATTCGTTATTTTAAGTTTCTCTCGATACTAAACGTCTTTTACCTGAAATTGTTTAGCTGGTTGAAGTCAGCTCCTGTTTTTATTTCTTATTTTTTGTTGTGTTTTAGAACAAATAGGTTGAACCTGGTCAACCTAAAAAAGAAAGACCCGTCGGAAATCAATTCCGGCAGGTCAATTTTCTTTTCTTATTGCAGGTTACCGTAATGCTTTGCCCAATAGGTAAAACATTTCATTCCATTTAATTTCTTTCTTGAACTCACGGATATTGGTGTCTTTATCGATAATTAACAGTTCGATATCGGCGATTTCAGCGTAATCCTCCATGTATTCCTGAGTAAGTGCAAACGAAAAACTCGAGTGGTGAGTTCCGCCGGAAAGGATCCAGGCCCCTGCGCCTACTTCGAAGTTGGGTTGGGGGATCCACAGTGCAGAAGCAACCGGTAGTTTGGGCAGAGGCTTCGATGGGATTACATCCACCGTGTTTGAAATCATCCTGAAACGGTTGCCCATATCGACAATGGTACAAGCCAAACCCTGGCCTTCGTGCGTGGTGAACACCAAGCGGGCACAAGTTCCAGCATCGCCGATGCCCAAATAGTGAACTTCGATGCGTGGTTTGTTTTCTGCAATTTCTGGACTGATCTCGAGCATGTGTGCTTGAAGGATGGAACTGTTTGCCCCATCGAAATTGAGCGTATAATCTTCAAGGAAGGAACATCCACCGGGCAGACCCTGGCTCATTACCCACATGGTACGGCATAAGGCAGCAGTTTTCCAGTCGCCTTCTGCGCCAAAACCATATCCTTCGGCCATAAGCCTTTGTGTGGCAAAACCCATGAGCTGTTTCATCCCTTCCAGTTCGTCGAAGCTCGTGGTGAAAGCTTTTGCTCCTTTATCTTCAAGAAAGCGGCGTAGACCAATTTCCTGGGCAGCTGCATCGCGCACATGTTGGTGGTTTGATCCTGCCTTGGCAGCATCTGGGGCAAAATCGTACAACTTTTCGTATTCGGCAATTTTGGCATCAATTTCTTTTTCGGTAACTGCATTGACAAAGGGTACCAGTTTGGCAATCGGTGCGTTATCGACATGATAACCCAACCTGATCTCGGCTTCTACTTTGTCGCCATCGGTTACTGCAACGTTGTTCATATTGTCGCCAAAACGGATGATCCTCATATTTTGAGCATCGGCCCAAGCAGCTGCAACCCGCATCCATACTGCAATTTTTTGATGGGTTGAAGCATCTTTCCAATAACCCACCACTACTTTACGGGGTTTGCGCAAGCGGCTGGTGATGTGCCCGAATTCACGGTCGCCATGGGCACTTTGGTTCAGGTTCATGAAATCCATGTCGATTGAATCCCAGGGAATTTTTTCATTATACTGGGTATGAAGATGCAATAAGGGTTTTTTGAAGTCCATTAAACCATGGATCCACATTTTGGCTGGCGAAAAGGTGTGCATCCAGGTAATTACTCCGATGCATTTTGTGTCGCTGTTGGCAGCCCTGAAAATAGTGGAAACTTCCGACGAGGAATTGGCCGTACCTTTATACACTACTTTTACTGGTAAATTACCCGAATCGTTCAATCCCTTTACCATTTCATTCGAATGTGCATCGACGTGAACCACTGCATCTCCGCCATAGAGTAACTGTGCGCCGGTGACAAACCATACTTCCAAATTTTTGTCAATCATATCTATAACAATTTATGGTGTTAAATATACACTTTATCTGTAACGCAAAGATAGTAAAAAAATATTTATTGTACAATATACACTTAATATTTGCCAATATCTTTTACGACAAGTCCCCAAATTCTAAAAACTTGTTGATGCCTGGCAGGATCACTTGTTGAGAAAGGACCGTAATTTTATGGCAGTCAGCACTTTCTTGGTATACAAGGGAAAATCCCCGTTCATGATCCAACCGTAATACCCCGGTTGTTCTTTTAATACTTGTTCAACAGGAATGCCTTTATTCTTTCCAAAGTTAAATATTTCGATCCCTTTTTCGTCGTACACGATCCTTCCCATGAAGTCCACATTTCGGTCATAACTCGAGAATTCGGAAAGTTGTTCCACATCGTTCACGATGGGGTAGGATATTTTTCCGTTTTGGTCTTCATAGCTAACATCTTGATAACAATCTATTTGGGCCTGTAGTACCTTGTAAGTAGCTTTGGTATCGGCCATGGCGCTATGGGCATCTTCGAGGGTTTGTTTGCAATAGTGTTTGTATGCTGCGGCAAGGGTTCGTTTTTCCATTTTATGGAAGATGGCTTGGACATCGATAAATTTTCTTTTTTTAAGGTCGATATCCACATCGGCCCTGATGAATTCTTCGGCTAATAGGGGAATGTCGAAGCGGTTTGAATTGAAACCGGCGAGGTCGCAACCTTCGATGAATTGGGCCAGTGAACGGGCCACTTCTTTAAATGTAGGGCAATCTTTTACATCTTCATCTTTGATGCCGTGAATTGCGGAAGCTTTTTCCGGGATTGGCATTTCTGGGTTGATTCGCAAAAGTTTTTCCTCTTCGCGACCATCGGAATGGATTTTAAGAAAGGCAATTTCAACGATACGGTCAGAGGCAATGTTGATCCCGGTGGTTTCGAGATCGAGAAAAACCAATGGGTTTCGAAGGCTGAGTTTCATATTTATTTAAAATTAAAGAGGCGCTGGTTAAATCCAACACAGCGCCTCGTTATCATATTGAAGTGTTCTTATACATTTATCATCATTGGCATCAGGAGCATCAGAACGTCTTCTTCGTCGATTTCTTTTTCAACAGGGAGGAAGATTCCGGCTCTTGAAGGATCGGACATTTCAAGTTTCACTTCCGAAGAAGTAAGGTTGCCCAGGATTTCGATCATGAATGCCGATTTGAACCCGATTTCCATCTCATCGCCTTCGTATTGGCAGTTCAGCCTTTCTACGGCAGAGATGGCATAGTCGACATCTTGTGCCGACACCACAACTTGGTTGCCTGACAATTTTAGCCTTACCAAATTGCTGGCCTGGTTCGAGAATACCGATACCCTTCGCAGGGTGTTGTAAAGCTCGATCCGGTCGATTTGTAATTTGTTGGGGTTGTTGGTCGGAATTACCGAATTGTAGCTTGGGTATTTTCCTTCGGTAAGCCTGCAGATGATTCTGAAGTTGGTGAGCGAGAAGAAAGCAAATTTATCATCGAAATCGACTTTTACATTAAAACTTTCCTTTGGCAGCAAGTTTTTCAGTAAGGCTGCCGGTTTT